>CAZGVQ010000467.1:0-3510 GCA_964529355.1 uncultured Acidimicrobiales bacterium | reverse complement strand
CAGAGTGAGAACGAGTACCCGAGGAGCCACCATGTCTCGGGCAGAATAGACCGAAACGACCCGACACGACACGGCCCGCCGAACACCTGCCCTAACCTTGGTACATGTGCCGAAACATCACCACCCTTCGAGGGCTCGAGCCAACCGCAACCGAAGACGAAATCGTCGCGGCAGCGCGGCAGTATTGCCGCAAGGTCAGCGGCGTCCAGAAGACCTCGGCCAACACCGAGGAAGCCTTTGAACGGGCGGTGGCGCTGGTTGCGGCGGCCACGGTCGACCTGCTCCACGAACTGCCACCGCGCAAACAACCGCCAAAGACCGAACCACCGCTTCGCCGCCTCGCCCGGTAGCTACTGAACCGCGGTACCCCCGAGAGCAGCCACCGCGGCCGGCACATCGATGCCCGCCTTGAGGTCGGCAGCACTGGTTGGAGTCGCCCATCGGGCTTCAATCGGCACCAGCCCCGCCCAGTGCGGGCCGTCGAGGTCCTCGTCTTCGTCGATCGGATCCTCAGCCCGGATCTTTCCCGAAATCTCGTCGAGGGGAACCTTGACCACCAGGGTCTTTCGGAAGTCGCTCTCGCTCGAAGCCCGACCGGTTTCCCAATTGGCAACCACATGATCGGTGATGATGCGCAGGGCGTCGATCTTCTCGGCGCCCTCGACTTTGGTGGCGGCACCTCGAATCACCACCGACCGGTAGTTCATGGAATTGTGAAACGGGGTACGGGCGATGACCAGGCCATCGACGATCGTGACGGTGACGCACACCTCCTGATCGGTGCCGCCGCGCAGAAGTGCGTTGGCGGCTGCGCCATGCAAGAGGATGTCGGTTTCGGTTCGTCCGTAGGCCATCGGTAAGACGATCGGACCCTCGGGGGTCCCGACACCGACATGGGCAACCAAGCCCGCGTCGAGCACGGCCAGCAGCTCGTCGCGCCGATACTCCTGGCGATTGGTTCCGCGACGCATCGTGACCCGAATGCTCGCTGGTTCGGACTGGTCGCTCTGCTCAGGATCTGCCATCGAGCGAGTATGACAGCCGCCTCGACGACCGGCTTGCGAATTTCTCTACTCGAAACCCGGCGGCGGGCCGATGGGAGGGAGCAGCTCGCTGAGGAGCCGGGCAACCGCGAGCGTGGTGAGATCGTGCAGGTAGGGGCCGACGATCTGGATGCCTACCGGCAACCCATCGCTGGCCACGCCCACGGGCACCACGGTGGCTGGCAGGTAGCAGCAGCCGGCGGGAGCCATCCACGTGACGAGGTCCATATAGGGGATCTCGCGGCCGGCGACCTCGGCGATGCGCGACGCTTGCGGAAAGGTGTGGTCATGCGGGAACGCCGTGCGCGGCATCACCGGCATCAGCAGGACATCCCAGTCGACGAAGAACTCCTCAAAGGACTTTCGCATCTGAAGTCGGCGCTCGTGGTTGCTCAACCAGTCGCGGTGCCGCATGGCTGTGGCCCGACGGTCACGACCGATTGGCGTGTCGGATTCGTCGGCGGCCAGCTGTTCGATGCGAGCCCGATCGAACCCACCCGACAGCGCCGCCATCAGTAGCTGGCTAAAGGTGGCCGAGACCTTCTCAAGCGTGAACCCCGGACGGGCCGTGTCATCTACCACGGCACCCGCACCTTCCAGCGCGTGCGCTGCACCCTCGAGCAGCGTTCGTAGGTCAGGGTCCACCGGGCATCGTTCGTCATCGAACCACGTGGCCACGCGAAGCCCGGAGGCTTCGGTGACTCGCGGCTTTGGAAGGTCGAGCGTCCAGGCCGGGGTATCCCAGCGGTCGGGGCCAGCCATCAGACCGAGTTGCAGCTCGAGATCGTCGACACTGCGGGCCATCGGCCCATAGACCGCCAGGTCGGCTGCCGACAGCATCCCCGGAGGGCTGGGAATATGGCCATGTCCGGGGGCGACCGCATAGCTCGGCTTGTGACCCATGACGCCACACATATGCGAGGGAAGCCGGATCGATCCGCCGATGTCGCTGCCGAGTTCGATGGGGGTGAAGCCGGCCGCGAGCGCCGCACCCGACCCTCCCGACGAACCGCCCGGGGTGCGGCTGGTGTCCCACGGGTTGTTGGTTGTTCCGAACACCTCGTTGAAGCTCTGAAGGTCGCCCGCCCAGATCGGCAGGTTGGTCTTCCCGAACGGAATCGCGCCCGCGTTTCGCATCGCCGCAACCGCCCAGGCATCTTCGACCGGCACATAGTCGGCCAGCTCTGGCGAACCCGAGGTGGTGAGCATTCCGGCCGTGCTGTAGCTGTCCTTCACCGTCATCGGTACGCCATGCAGCGGACCCAGTGAGAGGCCCTCCGATGAAGCGGCCACGACGGCTTCATCGGCCGCGGCCGCCTGAGCTCGCGCCGCCTCTTCGTCGATGGTCACCACCGAGTTGATGTCGCCGTCGAGGCGGCCGACCCGATCGAGGAGATGATCGAGCACCTCGGTGCTCGACACCTCCCGCCCTGCGATCATCTCGGCAAGCCGGGTAGCGGAGGCAAAACTCAGATCGGTGGTTCCCATGGCGCCGACCTTATGCCTCGGTCATCGGCGGTACGAATGCACGCGTCCGTTGGTGGTTATCGACCCCAGCGGGCGCCAAAACCCTTCTTGGCTTCTTCAGCCGGCGGTGGGGGCAACATCGATTCGTCGAAGTTGGCCGGCGGAGGGGGCAGATGTTCGTACTCGGAGTTGGCCGGCGGTAAGGCGCCCGAGAACCGGTCCCGACTGTCGGCGCTGATGACATCGCGCGCACCCTCAACCTGGCTGAATCCGGTTTCGTGCAGCGGGGCATTTCGGAAGAACGCATCGGCGTGCTTCGAGAGGTTTCGGATCATGGTGAAGTTGGCGCCACCGCCAATCACGGCGCCGACCCCGAAGGGCAACAAACGACCCACGGTTGCGATGCCCCGTCGAGTGCCGTACTTGGTGAGCACATGGGTGCCGAGCGCCGCATTGACCCGCTCGATCACCTCGAGAGGCATGCGCATGCCCTGCACCCCGGCAGGGTTCATGTCCATCTTGTTCACCAGGGTCACAAACTCGACGGCGGCTTCGTCTCCGAAGGCCAGAATCGACAACACCCAGGCCCGCCGCTGCTCGGGCGTGGCATTGGTATGGCCGTGGATGGCGGCGATTGTCATGATGAGATCGGTGGATCGAAGCGCCAGCCAGGCGACATCGGCGGTGAGCCAGCTGGCAGCTGCTGCGGTTCCGAGTCCTGGCGTGGCAGCGGCCGCACCGGTCGCGGCACCGGCGCCGGTAAGTTCTTTGGTGAACGCCTGGTAGACCTCGGCGAGACGCTCTTCTTTGGTGCCGTGCGTACCGGCGGCGCGATCGAGGGCTCGCTGCCACCGTTTGGAGACGGCTTTGTCGACCCCCTCGACCATCGCATTGCCCAGTGCGTCGAGCACCGGCTGCGGGATCATGTCAGGGCTCAACGCCTTCTTCGCGGCCTTTTTGGCGATGCGTTTGCGTAGTGCCATGCGGTCCAAACTACCGG
>CAZGVQ010000466.1:0-3515 GCA_964529355.1 uncultured Acidimicrobiales bacterium | reverse complement strand
TACCCACGTCGGCGTGAGCCCGACGTATCCGTGGGGTCGGGTGTATGGCGGGCAGGTGGTTGCCCAGGGGTACGTGGCGGCCGCGAAGACGGTCGAGTCGCAGTATCGGATCCATTCGCTGCATGCGTACTTCATCAGGGGAGGCGATAGCGACGAGCCCATCCGTTACGAGGTCGATCGCATCCGCAACGGGCGGTCGTTCGTAACCCGCCGCGTGGTGGCTCGGCAGTCCAACGGGGCGATTCTGAACCTGTCGGCGTCGTTCCAGATCGAAGAGGATGAACCCGATAGCTCGACCTTGTCGATCCCGGCCGATACGCCACACTTCGACGAGCTGACCGACGATACCGAGCCGTGGACGACCTTCATGGATCGACGGTTCGTGACGTCGCAAACCCCCGGTGGTACTTCCGACGATCGGGCTTCGGCCTGGACGAGACTCGTGGGTGAGCTGGGCGACGACCCGGTGATGCACGCGGCGGGTTTGGCGTACGTTTCCGACGACTATCCCACCGAGGCGGTTCGCGAAACTCACCCACTCTGGCGAGAGAAGGCCGGAGGCGATGACCACCACGAGCTGTTCAGCGGCGCCAGCCTCGATCACTCGATCTGGTTCCACCGGCCACACCGGGTTACCGACTGGCAGTTGCACGACTACCGCGGGTCAGGTGTCGTTGGCGGCCGTGGTCTGGCGATCGGCAATGTCTTTGGAGCCGAGGGCACCCACGTTGCCACGGTGGCCCAGGAGGCGCTGCTTCGCGTGAACCGTAAGAAGCGCTGACGCTGCCAGCGGTTAGAGGATTCCGGCCAGCGCGACCGGGTCGCCGGCGATAATGCCTTCGATGCCCATGTCCAGAAGCTCCTGGTAGAAGCCGGCGTTCTCCTGGGTGGCGGCATCGCTTGGCCAGATCCACACCGCGACACCGGCTTCCTCAGCGAGCACCAGGAGTTCAGGAGTGAGTACCTGCTGGCCCTGGAATTCGGGCGGGATCTGCACGATGGGGTGTCGCGGGTTCAACGGTTCACCGGCCAGCACCCAGCTGGTGAGTTCGGCGAGCCCCGGACTGGTGGCTACTTCGGGCGCCAGTTGGGAGAATTCGTCGATGAGTTCGTCGTCGAATGAAGTGACGACCGTCGAGTCGAGCCGGTCGGTCGCTCGGAGCTCCTCGGCGAGCACGGCCACCACATCGGGCGTCTCGGCGAAACTTCCCTTGATTTCGATATCGAAGGGCATGGTGGGAAACCGCTCGGCGATGTCGCGGAACGAGGCGATCGCGAAATCGTCGGCTTCGAATCCGTCGGGGGCGGGTGTGTCCCCGGTTCGAACACCTCGGAAAACGTACGCGGACTCGTCGAGGTCACGGCGGGGCCATTGCCCAGGAGCAAACCAGTAGGCGCCGTCGAGCGCGTTGATCTCGTCGAAGGTGTAGGAGTCCACTCGGCCGGTGGTCTCGGTGCGCCTATCGACGGTGTCGTCGTGCTGCACGATGAGCACGCCGTCGGCGGTGAGTTGCACATCCATCTCGAGGACGTCGACGCCTGCTTCGACCGCCTGGGCGAACGCGTACTGGGTGCTGTGCGGAAATGCCTGGTCGCCGCCCGCGTGAGCGATATTCAGCGGTTCGGTGCCGGCGGTGAGCTGGTCGATGGTAGGCGGCCGATCGGGCAGGGGAGCGCTGGTGGGAGGTGCCGCGGTGGTTGAAGATGCTGCAGGGGTGGTCGACGTCGGGGCAGCGGTCGACGGTGAGCTCTCGGCGCCCTCGGAAGGCTCGCTTCCGCCCCCGCAGGCTGCGGCCAGCATCACGAGGGCAACCAGGGCGATCCACCAACGGGTCATGAAGAAACCCTACCCCTGGTGGGCGCGGGACCGCCTAGGGGGTGCGGGCCTCGACCCGCCATGCGTCGGTGGCGGCAACGTTGTTGAAGGTGAACACGTGTAGTCCGCTGACGTTTTGGTCGAGTAGGTCCTGGCTCAGGGGCAACAGCAGGTCGTTGGGGTCATAGCTGGTGGAGGTCAGCATTTTGGCCACGGCTGCTTTGTTCTTCTTGAGGTAACCCAGGGACTGTCCGATGCCGAGTCGCACACCCATCTTCATCAGTCGAGCTTTGTCGACCACGCCGGGGAGGCCCAGGTGGATTGGCAGCGTGAGACCGTTGTCGCGCTGAGTTCGAAGCCAGGTGGAGATGGTCTGGGGGTCAAAGCACATCTGGGTGCTGGCGTACCCCTCGATTCCGGCTTCGGCCAGCAACGCCTGCTTCTCGAACAACGCCTTGTGTAGCACTTCGTCGCTGATGATGGCGTGGCTGTCGGGGTAAGCGGCAACCCCGATGGTGTCGAGTCCGTGTTCGCGTTCCAAGAGGGCGGTCAGGAATCCAGCTGCATCGGTGAACTCGCCGGGTTCCTCGGCGTCACCGCCAACCAGGAACATCTTGGTGATGCCGGCTTGGGTGAACCAGTTGGCCAACTCGTCGACGTGGCCCTGGTCGCGGACCATACGAGCGGCGATATGGGGAACGACCCGGAAGCCCTGGGTAGCAAGCCGTTCACTTACGGCCATGGTCTCACCCAGGCCCTTTGCCGGCGATGCGGTTACCGATACCTCTGCACCTGCTGGCAACGCCTGAATGGCATCATCGAGGCTCTTGAGTGGAACCAGTTCGAAGGTGAGGTCGTCGATAAGGGTGAGGCGGTGAGCCTTGGCTTGTGCCGACTCGGTGGTGGCGGTCTTGTTCGCTTTGAACGTCATGGCTAGCTCAGCCCAACGATCTGGCCGTCTTCGTCGATATCGATTCCGGCGGCTGCAGGAACCTTGCCGAGACCTGGCATGGTCCGCATGTCGCCGCACAGCGGGTAGACAAAGCCGGCACCAACCGAGGCACGAACCTCGCGGACGGGGAGGGTCCAGCCGGTGGGTGCGCCCTTGAGCTTGGGGTCCGACGAGATCGAAAGGTGGGTCTTGGCGATGCAGACCGGAAGGTTGCCAAAGCCCGCCGCTTCATAGCGGTCGAGTTCGCGGTTGGCCTGCGCGCTGTATTCGACGTCGTCGGCGCCGTACACCTTGGTTGCCACTGCATGAATCTTGTCGCGGAGGGGAAGGTCGTCTTCATAGAGCACCTTGAAGTTGCTCTCCTCCTGAGCGGCCTCGCTCACGGCTTCGGCCAGGGTCGCTGCGCCAGCACCACCATCGGCAAAGTGCGTGGCAAGTGCGGAGCGGGCACCGTATTCGTCAGCGATCTCAGCGATTGCTTTGAGGTCCTCGTCGTGATCTTCGGGGAAGGCGTTGATGGCAACCACCGGCGTTACGCCGTGGACCCGCATGTTCTCGAGCTGCTTGCGGAGGTTGTCGCCGCCCTGGTGCACCTCGTCGGGGTTGGCTTTGAGGAGGTCCTCGGGCAGTGGCTTTCCGGCGACGATCTTGTGGTTGCCGGAGTGGGCTTTGAGGCCTCGGACGGTGGCCACGAGCACCGCGGCGTCGGGAGCGATGCCCGAGTAGCGACATTTGATGTTGAAGAAC
>CAZGVQ010000465.1:0-3531 GCA_964529355.1 uncultured Acidimicrobiales bacterium | reverse complement strand
CCGGACCAGCGCACAGAAAGTTCGTCGAGCAGCTCGGCACCGACGGCTGGATCGCCATGGGCTGGCCCGAAGAGTTCGGTGGCAAGAACAAAGGAGCGGTGTACCAGTTCCTGTTTTATGACGAGTCGATGCGGGTGGGTTCGCCGGCCCCGATGCTCACCATCAACACGGTCGGGCCGACCATCATGGACTTCGGTACCGAGGAGCAGAAGCAACACTTCCTGCCCAAAATCGCCGCCGGACAACTGCACTTCTGTATCGGCTACAGCGAACCCGATGCCGGCACCGACCTCGCATCACTCACCACCAGAGCCACCCGCGACGGCGACGAATATGTGATCAACGGGCAGAAGACGTGGACCAGCCTGGCCACGGGTGCCGACTACATCTGGCTCGCAGCCCGAACCAACCCCGACGTGAAGAAACACAAGGGTATTTCGCTGTTCGCGATCCCCATGGACACCCCGGGGCTCAGCTTGGAGCCCTTGCACCTGTTGTCGACCCACGACATCAACCACACGTTCTTCGACGATGTGCGTGTGCCGGCGTCGTGCATCATCGGCGGCGAGAATGAAGGCTGGCGGCTCATCACGGGCCAGCTCAACCGCGAACGTGTGACGCTGTGCTCGTCGGCTCTGGTCGAGCGCAACCTGGTCGAGGCAATTCAGTGGGCGCAGGAAGCCCACACGAGTGACGGGCGGGCGGTTATCGATCAGGCATGGGTGAAGCGCAACCTTGCGGTGGTGGCCGCAAAGGTCGAAGCGCTTCGACTTCTCAACTGGAAGTCAGCGTGGTCGGTCGACAACACCGGCCTCGACATTCCGCTTTCCAGCTCGATCAAGGTGTACGGCACCGAGTTCTTCATCGAAGCATTCCGACTGCTTATGCAGGTGCGCGGTCAGGCCGCGTACGTGGTCGATCAGGAACCCCGCGCCACCGCAGCGCTCGAGCAGATGTACCGATCGATGGTGATCCTTACCTTCGGCGGCGGCACCAACGAGATGCAGCGCGACCTCATCAGCATGTTCGGCATGGGTTTCCCCCGGGCCGATCGATAACGGAGACCAACATGGACTTTCAACTCACCGAAGAACAACAGGCGCTCGTCGATCTCACCGAGCAGATTCTGGCCGACAAGGTCGACCACGCAACCCTCCGCGAGCTCGAGGCCAGCGGTGGGCGGATCCATCGCGAGGCATGGAAGGCACTGGCCGACGCCGGAGTGCTCGGCGCCTTGCTTCCAGAGTCGGCCGGTGGCGCCGGCGTCGGAATGGCAGGCGTGAGCGCCGTGCTCGAGGTAGTGGGCAAACACGCCGCGCCGGTGCCGATCTATCCGTCGATCGCCATCGCCGGCCAGGCGCTTGCCACCCTTGGCACCGAGGCCCAGCAGGCCCTTCTGCCCGACATGGCGGCCGGCGATGTCATCGTGACAGCCGCGCTGGCCGAGGTCGGCGGTGTCTCAGCCACCGATCACGTCCTCAGCGGAAGCACCGGATTTGTTCCTTCGGGCCTCGATGCCCAGCACGCGCTCGTGGCGACTCAAGCCGGGACCTACCTGGTCGACCTGAGTACTGAAGGCGTCGAAGTCTCCGAGATGCAAACCACCACGGGCTACAGCGAGGCGAAGCTGAGCTTTGATTCGGTACAGCTCAGCGAGGACGACTTGCTCGGCGGTCAGGCGGCCAACGGTGATCATCACGCGTCGATGCAGCGCCGAGCCGATGTCGCCATCTGTGCGCTTACCACCGGTATCTGCGAGGGAGCACTTGACCTCCTGGGCACCTACGCCAACGAGCGGCAACAATTCAACCGGGTGATCGCCTCGTTCCAGGCGGTCAGCCAACGGGCTGGCGACAGCTACATCGACACCGAGGCCGTCCGACTCACCGCTCGATCAGCTGCGTTTCATCTCGACCAGCACGAGCAGGACCCCGCCACCGCAGGGAAGATCGCGATCGCTCGTTGGTGGGCGGCGGAAGCGGGTCACCGCGTGGTTCATGCCGCAACCCACATCCACGGTGGTGTTGGCGTCGATCGCGACTACCCCCTGCATCGCCACTTCCTGATGAGTCGTCAACTCGAGCTCACGCTGGGCAATGCGGAACAACAGCTTGAGAAACTCGGAGACGTCCTGGCGGTTTAACCCAGACGGTCGTCCTGTTAATTCGAGGTATTTCACGGCACTTGACCTCAACAGTCGGAGCGTTCGTGCGACTGGAACGCCATGTTGTGTTCTCGTCGTACCCCAATCCGCCACGTACTGATTTCGGCGGCCCTGTTTCTTGGACTGACCTTTCTGGTCGCGGGTCTCACGCTGACAGCGGACAAGGCCGACGCGCAGGTTGAAAACAACACCCGCACCATCGAGATCCGGGCATGGGGCGACACCGGTGACGAACTCATGGAACTGGTGATCGGCGATCAGCCAATCCAAACCTGGGCGGTTGGCATCACGCCACGGGACTACGTGGCCACGTTCGACGCCCCGCTCGAGTCATCGGCAATCGTGGTGCGTTTCATCAACGACTTGTACCAACCTCCCTACGACCGCAACCTCACCGTCGACTACATCGTGCTCGACGGGGTGCAGCACCAGACCGAAGCACAAACCGTCCTCTCTACTGGCAGCTTCAACCCGAGCGACGGCTGCAAGGACGGATTCAAGCAATCGCAAAAACTGTCGTGCCAGGGCCAGTTTGTCTATGACGTTCAGGTGGGCGGCTCCGGTGTAGAGGTACCGGTCATCGAAGGAGTCCTCGAGCATTGCGGCGAGGTCTCCGACGACGAACAATGGTCGGCAGCCTTTGTCCATGTTGTGACCTGCCCCGTCACACTCGCCGATGGGGCCGACGTCACCATCAGCGCCGGCGCGATCGTGAAGTTCGAACCCGAAGAGTCGGGTGCAGGAATCATCGTCGGCGACGGCGCCTCACTCGACGTTCTCGGCAGCGCGACCAACCCGGTCATTTTCACCTCCAACTTCGATGACGCACGCGGCGGCGACACCAACGACGAACGCTCCTCATCTACTCTCCGGCCCGGTCGCTACGGCACTGCCATCACTATCGCCCCGGGTTCGACCACCCATATTCAGCATGCGCTCATCGACTACGCGTCGGTCGGCGTCGGCGACCTCGGCTCGGCCAGCTCCGAACCGGCCGTCCTCACCATGACCAAAAGTCAGGTTCAGAACAGCCTGTACCTTGGCGCGAACTTCGACGAACCACAGAGCCAGCCCGCCATTCGACTGACGACCTTCATCGACAACGAGCTCGGCGGACTTCGTCTGGCCGATGGCGCGGCGATTACCGAAGTGCCCTTCATCGGCAACTCGGCCAACACGTTCCGCGGTGATGCCGCAGATCGACGGGTCTACCTCAGCGGTGTCACCGTGCCAACCGATAGCGCTTGGTCATTTGGTCCCGATGGTGGGGCACTCCTCGTCCTCGAAGGCGACCAATCGCTCACGGCAGCGGGCCGACTCTCCCTGCAACCCGGGTCGATCGTCAAAGTCAGTACCAACTCCTCGCA
>CAZGVQ010000464.1:0-3531 GCA_964529355.1 uncultured Acidimicrobiales bacterium | reverse complement strand
AGCATGTCTGGAACTCGCGAACGACACGCTTGGGTCGCGGCCGGTCACGACCGTCATCTACACGCACAGCCATACCGATCACTACGGAGGCGTACTCGGGGTCACCACACCTGAAGATGTGGCTGCCGGAAAGTGCCGGATCGTGGCCCCGGACGGATTCATGCACGAGGTCGTGGCCGAGAACGCCGTCGCCGGCCCAATCATGCTCCGGCGGGCCATGTACCAGTTCGGTATAACGCTTCCTCCCAGCGAACAGGGCCACATCGACTGCGGCTTAGGCACCCAGATTCCGATGGGTCAGACCGGGCTGATCGCGCCAACCGACCTGATCACCGAGACCGGCCAGGAGATGACACTGTCGGGTGTTCGGGTGGTGTTCCAGAGCACCCCCAACGCTGAGGCGCCGGCCGAGATGAACTTCTACTTCCCGGACAAGCGGGCGCTGTGCATGGCCGAGAACTGCACCCAGACCATGCACAACCTGTACCCCATTCGCGGCGCACTGGCCCGCGACTCGCTGGCGTGGAGCAAGTACATCCACGAGGCTCAGCTTCTGTGGGGCGCCGACTCCGATGTCTTGTTCGCCAGCCACCATTGGCCGCGGTTCGGCAACGAGGACGTCAACGGATTCCTCGAGTTGCAGCGCGACGTATACCGGTGGATCCACGACCAGACGATGCGGCTTGCCAACCACGGGTTTGTTCCCACCGAGATTGCCGAGGCGCTGCCGTTGCCCGAGTGTTTCGACGAGTCCCACGTTCAGGGCTACTACGGCACGGTCTCGCACAACTCACGTTCGGTCTACAACCGTTACTTGGGTTGGTACGACGGCAACCCGGCAAACCTCGACCCGCTCCCCGTCGTCGAAGCGTCCAAGCGCTATGTCGACATGATGGGCGGAGCCGACGCCGTGCTCGCCCGGGCCCAGACCGACTTCGACAAGGGTGACTACCGCTGGGTCGCGCAGGTCGTCAATCACGTGGTGTTCGCTGATCCTCGCAACAGCGCTGCTCGCGCGTTGCAGGCCGATGCACTCGAGCAACTCGGCTATCAATCTGAGTCGGCCACCTGGCGCAACGCCTACCTCACCGGCGCCCAGGAGATGCGCCAGGGCGCCCCGGAGTTCCCCTTACTGGGCACCCGGAACCTGGTCAACGCGATGGAGGCCGACCACATCTTCGATGTTCTCGGCGTTCGGTTCGATCCCAATCGATTTGCGCGAGGCTCCGCGACCATCAATTGGACACTCGTTGACTTGGCCGAGGATCACATCCTCGGTGTTCGCAACGCGGCCATCCACCACACCCCGGGTCGGCACGATCCTGACGCTGACGCCACTATCACCCTGGCCCGGTCGGTGATCCTCGGCTTGTTCGAGGACGAGGGCGGGTTCGACGCGGCACTCGCTTCCGGAACATTAGAGGTCGACGGCGATCTCGACGCGGTTCGTGAGCTGTTCGGCGCGTTCGATGTATTCATGGCACCAAAGATTGTTGAGCCTTAAGCCAGCCTCCCCTTAGAGAATGGTGACCACGCCGGTGTCGCCGTTGACTTCGATCATTGCTCCGTCGGGAATCTTGCGGGTTGCGTCGGTGGCCGAGACCACACACGGAATCCCGAGTTCACGACTCACGATGATGGCGTGACTCAGCGCTGCGCCGACATCGACCACGACGGCGCCAGCGGCGACGAACAATGGCGTCCACGCTGGGTCGGTCATCGGCGCAACCAGCACGTCGCCCGGCTCGAGTGCCGTGGGGTCGGATGGGTCGAGCACGATACGGGCAACGCCCCGGTGCACGCCAGTGCATCCCGGGTTACCGACGAGCGTGTCGCCCGACGTTGCTGCTTCGAGAGCGGAGGTGTCCTTGGTTGGCCATTCGGTGTTCGGCGGCACGGAACCGTTGATGATGTGTGGCGGCTCTAGGGTCTGGAGCCACGAGTAGTACCCCTGCCGTCCGGTCACCGTTGCTGCGACGTCGATGTCGCCGCCCTCGACATAGGCCTCCACCTCATCGGGAAACAGCATGCAGATGTCGCGGGGTTCGTCGATAAGGCCCTTGGCCACCATGCGGTTGCCGAGCTCCCACATCGCCATCCGCACTTCCTGAATAACCCGGATGATTGTGGTCTTCGATCGCTCACGTCCGGGCATGAATGTCTTTGCCGACGCGAGCGCCGCCTGAAACATGCCCTGCGTTTCAGGATCTTCTGCCAACGCAGCAACCAACTCTTCGGTCAGCGATTCGCGTTCGGCCTCGCGCGACTTGTTCTCGGCGAGCGGGGATGCGCTGTCGTCAGCGAGGCGCATGCGATCAACCGCAGCCCAAACCAGGTCAGGGTTGGTCTCCCAGGTGTGCGAGTAGAGATCCCATTCGTTCGGGCCGCGAGAGCCGAACTCGACAAGAAACTCATCGAGAGCTGCCATGGCCGCAACGGCGTCAGGGTGGGTCGAGTCCCCGAGGCGTTGGTTGAGCCCGGAAGCGCCCAGGTCGAACAGTTCGTTCAGGATGTCGGACCCGCGCACCGTGCGTGACAACTCCCACATTTCGTAGGAAGGTGCGGCGGAGTCGACGCCGCCAAGTCCGGAGAACAGACGCATTGCGGCTTCGGGTCGTCCGATTGCGACGCATACGGCCCCGATGGCGCCGGGACCCACCGAGGCTGCTCCACCCTGGTTGACGTGTTGATCGAACATCCGTCGGATCATCGGCTCGTACGAACGGGCACGGTCCAGGAGTTCGCGGTCTGAGGCCGCACCGAGGTCGGGGCGGCTTGCTCGAGCTTCGTGGCCTTCGATCCGCTCGGCTTCGAGCTCGGACTGGTCCATGGAACCCATGACCCAACCGAGCCATCCCTCGAGCACCGCGACACCACTTTCGGTGACGTGCCAGTCTTGCGCGACATACGGCGGAACATCGGGGTGATCACCGAAGTAGGCCATGTCCATGTCCTCGGCTGTCATGCCAGGAGCTCGTGCGCCGAAGATACGGAAACTCGTGGCGTTCAGGTACGCGTATCCGCCGATCAGACCGGCCATTTCGGCCCGGTCAGGGTCAAGGCCGATATCGCCGAAGCCCAGTCGGTTGACAGCGGAGTCGTACCAACCTTTGAGGACGCCGTCCGCCCACACCAGCTCCCAGCCAAGAGGTGATACCGGCTCTGGCAGGACCTCGCCCACGTTGGCCCGGGTCCAGAACGGCCATTTCTCGGTTACTTCGTTGTCGGCGATCCATCGGATGTCGGTCATTGCTTCCCCCTGGTTGCATTCGGCGTTGCCGCGGCAACGTTACTTTCTTACGAAACCTGTCCGTCCGCGCCGCACTGTGTGGTCATCGCGTACTCTTCGTCGCTTCGGCGAGTTGGCCAGGCTGGACTGGCCATTCCGCGGGCGCGACGAGCTGGATCGCTTTGGTGAATCGGCGAGGTTTCGTCGGGATCCCTGACGTGTCGAAGAGCTGCTCTTCGCCGCTGCTATGGCGGGTGTACTTGATGCCGTCGCCAATCACGGTGCGGGTTTTCTCGGGGATC
>CAZGVQ010000463.1:0-3533 GCA_964529355.1 uncultured Acidimicrobiales bacterium | reverse complement strand
TCACCGTGCCATCGGCACCCGCACGGCCGGTGCGACCCGAGCGGTGGATGTAGTCCTTGTCGGTCTCAGGTGGGTCGTAGTGCAGCACGAGCGAGACGTTATCGACATGGATACCGCGGGCCGCCACATCGGTGGCCACCAGGACGTTCGCCGTGCCGCGTGCAAAGGCACCGAGGGCCCGTTCGCGCTGGTTCTGGCTGCGGTCGCCGTGAATCGCCACCGCCTCAACGCCTCGGCGAACCAAGAGTTGGGCGGCACGGTCGGCGCCTCGTTTGGTTCGACAGAACACGATGGCCGAGTCGTAGCGTTCGAGGATCCTGGCGGTGGTGTCGATCCGACCCTTACCGTCGATCCGGTACCAAAGATGGGTGACGTCGCCGGACTCACCTTTGACACCCTCTACCTCAACCACGTGCGGGTTGTTCTGGTACCGGCTGATGAGCTCGTCGACATCGCCGTCGAGCGTGGCCGAGAACAGCAGTGTGCGCCGGTCGTCGGAGGTCTGGTCGAGGATCCGCTTGACGGTATGTAGAAAGCCCATGTCGGCCATGCGGTCGGCCTCGTCGACGACCACCAGGTCGACTTCATGCAGGCTCAGGTACTCGCGACCGATGAGGTCTTCGAGGCGTCCGGGCGTGGCGACAAGGATGTCCACACCCTTTACCAGGTGCTTCCGATCGTTCTGGATATTGGTTCCGCCATACACCGTGAGCACCGATCGCCCCTTGGCCTTGGCCAGGGGCGTGATTTCCTTCTTGATCTGCCCGGCGAGCTCGCGGGTGGGTGACAAAATCAGCGCACGAGGTCGATGTTTTTTGCCCGGTTCGACCAAGTCGACCACCGGAATACCAAAGGCCAGCGTCTTCCCCGAGCCAGTTGGCGCCTTGCCACAAATATCCTTCCCATCCAGCGCAGCTTCGATGGTGGCAGCCTGGATGGGGAACGCCGAGTCGATGCCCTTCGACGCCAATGCGCCGGTTACCTCTTTGGAGACGCCGAGGTCGGCAAAGGAGGTCTGGCCGGTGCCGGCGCTACTCATTGCAGCTCACTACTGCTCCTCGGCCTCGCGGGCCTTCTTGAGGTTCTTGGTGGTCCGGTGCCGCACCGTGGCGTCGAGGTCGACCTTGCGGAGTCGGATGCTGTCGGGGGTGACCTCGATGCATTCGTCTTCGCCGATGAACTCCAAGGATTGCTCAAGCGACATGACCTTGGGCGGCGTGAGCCGAACGGTTTCGTCAGCTGCGGCCGCGCGCACGTTGGTGTGCTTTTTCTCTTTGCAGATGTTGACGTCCATGTCGCCAAGGCGAGGGGTCTCGCCAACGATCATGCCCTCGTACACGTCGGCGCCTACGCCGATGAAGAACGCCCCGCGCTCCTGCAGGTTGAGGATGGCGTTGCCGGTGGCCACGCCGGTGCGGTCGGCGACCATCGAACCCCGATGGCGAGACTGGATCTCGCCCTGCCAAGGCATCCAGCCGTCGAACACGTGATGCAGCATTCCGGTACCACGGGTCTCGGTAAGAAAGTCGGTACGGAAACCAATGAGCCCGCGGGCCGGAATGCGGTAGTCGAGGCGCACCCAGCCGGTTCCGTGGTTCACGATCTCCTGCATCTGCCCCTTGCGAGGAGCCAGCAGCTGGGTGACACCACCCACGTGCTCTTCGGGAATGTCGATGGACACTGCCTCGACCGGCTCGTGAAGTGTGCCGTCGATCTCGCGGGTGACCACCTGCGGCTTGCCGACGGTGAGCTCAAAGCCCTCGCGTCGCATCATCTCCACCAGCACGGCCAGCTGCAGCTCGCCACGGCCCTGCACTTCCCAGGCATCGGGACGGTCAAGATCGAGAATTCGCAGCGAGACGTTGCCAACCAGCTCCTTGTCGAGCCGGTCCTTCACCTGCCGGGCGGTGAGTTTGGAGCCACTGCGACCCGAGATGGGCGACGTGTTGATACCGATGGTCATCGACAGGCTCGGCTCGTCGACCTTGATGACGGGCATGGGGCGTCCGTCGTCGGGGGCTCCGAGCGTTTCACCGATGGTGACCTCGGGGAGTCCGGCCACCGATACCAGCTCGCCAGCAAACGCCGAGTCGATTTCGACCCGCTCGTGGCTTTCGGTTGCGTACAGCTCGGTGATCTTTGCCGTTTCGGTGGTGCCGTCGGCTTTGCACCAGGCCACCGACTGGCCTTTCTTGATCTCGCCGTTCATGATCCGACAGATCGCCAGACGCCCAACATAGGGAGATGCGCCAAGGTTGGTGACCCAGGCCTGCAGTGGATGATCGGGCTCGTAGCTGGGTGCGGGCACTCGGTCGAGAATGGTCTCGAACAACGGGTTCAGATCGGTGCCCGGCTGATCGAGGTCGAGGGTGGCCAAGCCGTCGCGGGCCACGGTGTACACGATGGGAAAGTCGATCTGGTGCTCTTGCGCGTCGACATCGAGAAAGAGGTCTTCGACCTCGGAGACCACCTCGGCGATACGGGCATCAGGGCGATCGATCTTGTTGATGACCAGCACCACCGGAAGGTCGGCGGTGAGGGCCTTGCGCAACACAAAGCGGGTCTGGGGCAGAGGGCCTTCGCTGGCATCGACCAGCAGGAGCACACCATCGACCATGGTGAGGGCTCGTTCGACCTCGCCGCCAAAGTCGGCGTGACCCGGCGTATCGACCACGTTGATCTTCGTACCCTGCCAACGAATCGAGGTGTTTTTCGCCTCGATGGTGATGCCCTTTTCCTTTTCGAGGTCCATCGAGTCCATGACTCGTTCGGCCATTTCCTTGTGGTCGCCGAAGGCGCCAGCCTGTTGCAGCATGCCGTCGACCAGCGTGGTTTTGCCGTGGTCGACGTGGGCGATGATTGCGATGTTCCGAATGTCGTCGCGGGACGCCGAATTTGACGAAGAGTCGCCAGCATCAGAAGCGGAAGTGGGTGCCGCGGTAGCGGTCTGGGAGGAGGTCACCTATCAATGATGGTGCCAAACCGCCTGAAACCCGCACCAGACGCCCAAAGTCACATTTCGCATCGCGGCACCACCGACCGCTACAACTGCGTCTATGGAACACACCGAAACAGTGGCCGGCACCGAAGACGAGGCCGAAGCAACAGCCCGTCTCCTCGATGGCCGAGCATGGGACGATTTCTGCGACACGCTGAAGAAGGCGGGGCAGATCGTTTTGCGCGAAACCCCCGACGGCAACGAACAGGACCGCGTCGAGGGGTTTCGTTACCTCACCCGCATGATGCTCATGGCCAACTTTCGGGCCATCGAACGCACCACCCCCGACACCACCCCGCGTCCGATCTGGTTCATAAAGCCGCCGCTAAAAGGCGGTATCGGCGTGCAATCGCCGAATCAGGACCATGTGGTGCAGCCCGTCGACGGCCGCTACCGCTACCGCATAACCGGCCAGCGCAACACCGTGCCCCACGTGCATATGTCGGCCTGGACGCCGCCGATTCCCGCCGATGTCGGAGCCCGTCCCGTCGGACTCGCCGCCGAGGACATGCTCGAAGAGTTCAACCCCAACAAC
>CAZGVQ010000462.1:0-3566 GCA_964529355.1 uncultured Acidimicrobiales bacterium | reverse complement strand
GTCTCGGAATGGTCGTCCGAAGACGGAGGCGAGCCTCGGTTGACCCATTGGGCCTGCACGCAGTTTCCCCACAACACCCGGGATGGCCTCGCCCAGGGACTCGGACTCGAACCCGATCGCGTCCGGGTCATCACCCCCGACGTCGGCGGCGGATTCGGCGGGAAGAACGCGACGTACCACGAGGACTTCCTCGTAGCCGTCATCGCTCGCCAACTCGACAAGCCGGTGCGATGGACCGAGACCCGCTCGGAGAGCATGCTCAACCTGGCCCACGGCCGGGCCTGCGAGTTCGCGGCCCGTATCGGCGGGAGCCGCGACGGCAACATCACCGCCTACAACTTCCATGTCATCCAGGACGGCGGTGCGTACCCAGCGGTCGGATCGGTTCTCCCGATGTTCCATAAGATCATGGCGTGCGGGGTCTACGACATGGACAATGTGCAGGTCTCGGCCCAATCGGTGGTTACCAACAGCACCCCGGTTGGCGCCTACCGAGGTGCGGGTCGACCCGAAGCCACCCATGCCATCGAGCGAATGGTCGATGCCTTCGCACGCGAGATCGAGATGGATCCGGCTGAAGTCCGCCGGAAGAACTTCGTCGCACCAGGCGACTTCCCCAGAACGACCCTCACCGGCGCCGACATGGACAGCGGCGAGTACGAGAAAGCGCTCGACAAGGTCATCGAGGCCGCCGACTACGCCGGACTTCGAGCTGAGCAGGAGCAACGACGCTCCGACCCTTCAGCCAAGCTCTTGGGCCTCGGCTGGTCGACCTATGTGGAGATCACCAACCCGGTCAACGCTCCCGAGTTCGGCAGCGTCGAACTACGCCCCGATGGCACCATGGTGGTCCTCACCGGCTCATCGTCGCACGGTCAGGGACACCGGACTGCGTTCTCGCAGGTGGTCTCGACCCTCACCGGGCTACCGATCGACAAGATCGAGGTGCATCACGGCGATACCGACGAGGTCGCTCGCGGCGGCGGTACCGGTGGTTCGCGTTCGCTCCAGGTCGGCGGCACCGCTATTCATCAGTCGACCGAAAAGGTCATCGACATGGCGCTGGAGCAGGCGGCCACGATCCTCGAAGCCAACCCCGATGACCTATCGCTCGACACCGAGTCGGGAAGCTTTGCCGTGGTCGGCACCCCGGCCAAGGCCGTGAGTTGGGCAGAGGTGGCCGAGCACGTCGATGCCGCGCAACAGCCCGGGCTTCAAGCCGAATCCGACTTTCAGCCCGAGTCTCCAACATTTCCCTTCGGGGCCCATCTGTCGGTCGTCGAAGTCGATCGCGATACCGGCCAGGTCACCGTGCTTCGTCATGTGGCCTGTGACGACGCCGGGCTTCTCGTGAACCCGATGATCGTCGACGGTCAGGTGCACGGTGGTGTCGCGGCGGGTATTGCCCAGGCGGTGATGGAAGAGTTCGTCTACGACGAAGACGGCAACCCACAAACCGGCAACTTCATGGACTATGGCATCTTGTCGGCGGCCGAACTGCCCAGCTTTGAACGCCTCGAAATGGAAACGCCCACCGACCGAAACCCGTTGGGCGTAAAGGGCATCGGCGAGGCGGGCACTATCGGCGCGACTCCGGCTGTGCAGAACGCCGTGATCGATGCGCTCGCTCACCTCGGTGTTCGCCACGTTGACATTCCTACGACACCGATGAACGTGTGGCAGGCAATGCAGGACGCAGGATCTACGAACTAGCGGGTCAAACGCCGTCGGGCAGCGCTTGAAACACACCCTCGTCATCAGGTTCGAACGCGATGACGTCGACGATCGCTTCGAGGTTCAACGGGCCATAGAGATGCGGGAACAGTTCTTCGGTTCCGGTGCCCGGCTCGCGCACGACCTGGCTTGTCAAAGCATCCTCGTCAATCACAAGAAGCGACAGATCGGTGCGGCCGACGTACCAGATATTGGCCGGCGTGAGCACCTGATCGCGGCCGGAAAGATGGATGAACCCCTCGCGGTCGAGACCCAGTTCGTACACCCCGGCCTGGCGGGCGGCCTCGAGATCGTCGGCACCGATGATGTGGTAGAGCAGATTGGTTGGCACGGGTCCCAAACGTATCGGTTGTTCGTCCAAGAACTTTCCGAAGTTTCTGGTTTCTGAGTCAACCATTCGCCCTGTGCCGGCGTCTACAAGTACAAAGGGAACACAAAGGGAACACTGCCAAAGAGGCACCAGCAGGGCGATTGTGGTGAACGAGCCGGATCCAGCGGTAATCAGAGCAGCGGCAAAGGGCGATACCGCCGCGTTCTCTGAGCTGGTTCGCCTCTACCAGGAGCCGGTATGGAGGTTCCTCACCCGCTTCACGGGCGACCCGCATCTGGCTGAAGACATCGCCCAGGACACCTTCGTCAAACTCCACCGACGCATCGGTAGCTACAAGTTCCGCTCGAAGTTCTCCACCTGGGTGTTCTCCATCGCCCGCAACACCGCGATCGATGCCCACCGCAGTTCGGCCCGCCAGGAGCGACTGCCCGATGTCGCGCCCCGCCCGGCACCCATTGGTCAGCCCGGTCTCAGCATCGAGATCGACGAGGCCATCGCGTCGCTCAGCCCGAAGCTTCGCGAGTCACTTCTCCTCGTCGAAGTTCTCGGCCTTCGCTACCGCGAGGTCGCCGAAGTGCTCGACCTACCGATCGGCACCGTCAAGAGCCGCGTGTTTCACGCTCGGTCCGACCTCACTGAATTTCTCAGTGAGACGTCACTTGTTGAAGACGAAGGCTTTGGCCCAACCGCGGTTGGTGGTGCCTCGTGATCTGCAAAGCAGTGCAAGAAGCACTCTCGGTTCGGTCCGACAATGAACTTCTCGTCGATCCTGTCCTCACCGACGACGAGATCGACGAACATCTCGCGTCATGCGCCGAGTGCCAGGCATTCGAGAAGGTTTCTCGCCGATTCACCCAGGTGCTTCGGGTCGATGCGGTAGCGGAAGTTCCCGACATTGCGGGCAGCGTCCTTGAAGCGCTTCCGCGAAAGAGCCCAAGGGTTGCCCGCCGGCGAGTTGGACAAGCCATCGTCGCGGTCGCCGCGGTGAGTGCTGTAGTCGCGGCCGGCGCATTGCAGTCCGGCGACGTACCCACCTCCGACGTGGCGCTGAGCCCGGTTGTAGAAGATGTCGCGGTGCCGACCACCACAACCGCCGCTCCCGTCTCCGAAGTCTCCAAGGTTGTTGTCTGGTCGCCAAAACCGTTGTCAGACGCCGACACCGACCGCATCACCTCCAACGACTTCGTCGCCAAGAGTTCGGTGGCTGGTCTCAGCTCGGTCGACGTGGTCAGCGAGTCGACCGCCTCGAGCACGATGGAAGTGCTCTCCTTTGACCCCGAGACCTACCCCGAGTTCGTGTCCGAGCCAATCAGCGAGTCATTCTCCACCCTCGGAATCGCCGAGACGGTACTCAGCGAGTCGGCCGCTAGCAGTCGAAGCCTGGGCGCCGGCGCCATGATCACCCTCAGTACCGGCGACGAGTTGCTGGTCACAGCGGTGGTTCCCGACGCAGCAATGGCCGACGCCGACATCGCGCTGGTCAACGAAACCGCCAACATGT
>CAZGVQ010000461.1:0-3576 GCA_964529355.1 uncultured Acidimicrobiales bacterium | reverse complement strand
TCTCCTGCCAAACCGGGATCACCCGGTGCTCGGCGGCAAGTTCGACGAACTCCTCGAACGATGGAGAGATCGTGGGCCCCTCGGCCTGCGGGTGAGAGGACATGGCGAGCGCTAGTTGAACTTTACCGAGTCGCCGTCGACCACCGAGCGGTAGTAGCAGGTCTGGCGGGCAACGCCATCGTCGCCTTTGGTGTGGCACACGCCCGTGCCGGCCTTGCGCACCTTGTACAGCAGGCTGTTCTGCTCGCAGTTGATGGCCACATCGACGAGTTCGAGGGTGTCGCCCGACGTCGCGCCTTTGTGCCACAGCTGGTTTCGCGAGGTTGAATACAGCACAGCCGAGCGCCGGTCGAGGGTGGCCCGAAAGGCTTCTTCGTTCGCATAGCCGATGAACAGCACATCGCCGGAGTCAGCGTCTTGCAACACCACGGGAACGACCTGATGGCCATCGCGGCCGATCTTGGCCACCTTGTCGAAATCGAGTTGGAGAGTGGTTGATTCTTCTAGATCTGCGCTCATTGCGGAAGGGTACCGTTCGGGGATAGGGGGCGGAATTGGATATGGCCGAGCATGGCGGGCTTCAGGTACAACCCGGGCTACAGGTACAACCCGGTCGAGACGCCTTCGAGCCGGGGCGCAGCAACCGCGTGGACGTCTCGCTCGCGCAAGATGATGTATTCACAACCGCGAACCTCGACCTCGTAGCGGTCGTCGGGGTTGAACAGCACGCGGTCGCCAGGCTCCATCGAGCGAACATTGGGGCCCGTGGCGAACACCTCGGCCCATGCGAGACGCTTGCCCACCTGCGCGGTGGCCGGGATCAGAATGCCGCCGGTGGAACGGCGCTCGCCCTCGGGACCATCGATCGACACCAGAATGCGGTCGTTGAGCATCTTGATCGGCAGGCCATCGGCGGGCTGATCGTGGTCCTTCTCGGCTGGCTTCGCAGCCGATTTCTTTGACTTGGCTTCCGCTTTGCTCACGAGGGAAACGGTAGCTTTCTCCGAGACCGAAAGACACTTCCACCGGAGCCCGTTCTCGTGCATATCACCACAGAAGATCAACTTTCGCTCGAGGCCCAATGGCATGCGCCCGAGACCGACGACCCCAGCGCCGTCGTGGTGGCCACCCACCCGCATCCGCTTCACGGCGGCGATATGCACAACACGGCTCCGGCCACCCTGGCCCGCGAACTCCCGGCGCTCGGCATCGCCGTGCTTCGCTTCAATTTTCGCGGCGTCGGAGCGTCTGAGGGCGTCCACGATGACGGAAAGGCCGAGCACCGGGACCTGATCGCGGCAATCAGCGCAGCTTCCGAGCAGCTCCCCGAGGTACCACTGGTCGTGGTTGGCTATTCCTTTGGCGCCGACGTTGCCCTCGACACGGTGCCGGATCACCACCGTCTCGACGGGATCGTGGCCATCGCTCCCCCGCTACGGATGTTCGAGTCATTTGCCTCGGCCGACGCTGAGCTTCCCAAGCACCTGCTGGTCCCCCAGCACGACCAGTTCCGCCCACCCGACGCCGCTCAGCAGTTCACGGCAAACTGGACCAACACCGCTATCGAGACCCTGCAAGGCACCGACCATTTCCTGCTCGGAGCCACCAACCAGTTGGTAACCACTACACACCAGTTCGTCAGCCGCCTGGGCGGACGGTGATTCCTGCTTTGGTCATGGCGGTCTTTGCTTCGCCGACGGTGTGTTCGCCGAAGTGGAAGATCGATGCGGCGAGCACGGCATCGGCCTTGCCTTCGGTGACGCCTTCTACGAGGTGGTCGAGCGAACCGACCCCTCCGCTGGCGATGACCGGGATCCCAACGGCCGCCGAAACCGCCGAGGTGAGCTCGATATCGAAGCCGTCGCGTGTGCCATCGCGGTCCATCGACGTAAGGAGAATCTCGCCGGCGCCGAGCCGTTCGGCTTCGGCGGCCCACTCGACCGCATCGATTCCGGTGCGGGTTCGCCCGCCGTGGGTGTACACCTCGAAACCACTGGCCGTGGCGTGAGCATCGTCTGAGCGACGGGCGTCAATGGCCACCACCACGCACTGCGAGCCGAACTCGCGCGCCATCTCGGTGACCAGTTCGGGGCGCTTGACTGCCGCAGTCATCACCGAGGTCTTGTCGGCCCCGGCTCGCAGCAGTCGCCGAGCGTCTTCGACCGATCGAATGCCGCCGCCGATCGTGAAGGGAATGAACACTTCCTCCGCCGTACGACGGGCCAACTCGACGATGGTGTCGCGGTTGCCCGAGGAAGCCGTGATGTCGAGAAACACCAGCTCATCGGCACCTTGTTGGTCATAGCGAGCCGCCAACTCCACCGGGTCACCGGCGTCGACCAGGTCGACAAAATTGACGCCTTTCACCACCCGCCCCTCGTCGACATCGAGACAGGGAATGATTCGTGCGACGTTCATGCCGATGCTCCGGTTCCGAGGGCGTCGATTGCCTGCTGCACCGTAAAGGAGCCCTCATAGATTGCCCGGCCGACGATGACGCCGGTGGGCGTGCGACCCTCATGCTCGAGCGTGGTGAGGGACTCGAGATGGCTGAGGTTCCCGACACCGCCCGATGCGATCACATCGATTTCGGTGTGGGCCAGCAGCGCGCCGAGACCCTCGAGATCCGGACCCTCCATGGTGCCGTCGACATTGATCTGGGTGACGATAAGCGCATCGACGCCGAGGGCACTGAACTCGTCGGCCACGTCGTGGATGTGGCGGCCCGAGCCCTCGGTCCAGCCGCGAACGGCCACCTCGGTGCCGCGCACGTCGAGCCCCACGGCCACCCGGTGGTTCTTAGCCAGCGACTGCACCAGCGCCGGGTCTTCGAGCGCCGCGGTTCCGATGACCACCCGTTCGACGCCACCGGAGAACAACGCGTGGGCGGCCTCGACCGAGCGAACTCCTCCGCCGGTCTGCACCGGCACATCGACCGCCCGGGCGATGGCGGCGACGACGTCGCGATTTTCGGGCACGCCGCTCTTGGCGGCGTCGAGGTCGACCACATGGATCCACGGCGCTCCGGCATCGGCGAAGAGCTTGGCCTGTGAGACCGGGTCGTCGCCGTACACCGTCTCCTGGGCGTAGTCGCCCTGGTACAGCCGCACACAGTTTCCGCCCCGCAGATCGATGGCGGGGTACAACTCGAGGGTCACTGCGTTGCTCCTGAAGTAGCCGGCGCTTCCGCGGCGGCCAGGTCGACGAAGCTCTTGAGGATAGCCAGACCGTTGCGGCTGGACTTCTCGGGGTGGAACTGGGTGGCGAACGCCATCCCCGACTGCACCGCGGCCACAGCAGGTCCGCCGTAGTCACACGTAGCAATGGTGAGGTTGTCGGGCACTGCGGCGTAGGAGTGCACGAAGTAGACCCACGCGTCGTTGCCACCGTCGGGTAGGTCGGCAAAAAGCGGCGACTCGCGAGCTGCTTCGGGCACGATGAGCTTGTTCCACTGCATCTGTGGCCGCTTCACGGTGTCGGGAAGCAGCCTGATGGTGCCCGGCAGGATTCCCAGACCGGCGACGCCGGGCGACTCCTCGCTGCCCTCATACATCGCCTGCATACCCACACAGATAC
>CAZGVQ010000460.1:0-3579 GCA_964529355.1 uncultured Acidimicrobiales bacterium | reverse complement strand
GAACGACTCGGGATGTTGGTTCGCTTCGGAATCTTCCATGCCCGAGTCGCGGTACCCCAGCATCTCCACGGCCTCATAGCCGATGATTTCAGCGGCCGATGCCAGCTCCTGACGCCGGACCTCGGCCAGGTTTTCGCGCACCTCGTCGCGGTCCATCGCGGGATTGAGGATGTCGCCTTCTTCACCACCGGTCGCGCACACGAGAACCGTGCCAGCGCCTCCGGCTCGATACCTGGCGATCGAGCCCGCGCCTTTGCTCGCTTCGTCATCAGGATGCGCATGGATCGTCATGATGCGCAGGCCGGCATACTCGCCGGTTGAATGCTCTTCCATCGGGGGGAGGCTAGTTAGCGGGCGGTTGTGGGAACCAGTTCTACCGTGCCGGTTTCGTCGTCGTCCTCGAAGAGCCAACCGCAGCGCAGCGCCATCAGCGGGCGACCTTCCTCTGGGCCAACGGTGATGAGCTCGTCGTCAGGCTGCAGCGCTACCAGGCCGCCGGGCCGGTACAGGTATCCACCGCCACGACGAATCGCCAGCACGTCAAACCCTGGCTCGATGTCGAGCTGAAGTTCGGCCAGCGTGCGACCATCGCAGGGACTGCCAGCGGCCACGGGAACCTTCATCACGACTTCGTCGGACTCCCCAAGCGCCAAACCCAGAATCGGATGTAGATCGGCCTGGTCTTCGATAAGGGCAACCATCTGCTGCGCCTGATCCCCGATGTCTTCAGCTGCTTCGGCCAGGTGAAGAAGGCCGCGCAGCGGGCCTGGGTCGATGTTCTCGGCGGCCACCTCAGCGGCAGCTCGCAGCACCCAAAGCTCGAGGCGATCCTTCATCTCGTCGAGCCGATCTTCGAGGTGTTTGACCTCGGCCACGAGTCCGCGGTCGGACAACACGATGGCCGAGTAGGCCAGGCCAACGGCAACTTCCGACAGGTTCTTCATTTCGACCAACACATCGACCGCCCGGTCGAGGTCGGTCATGGCGGTTTCTTCAGCCACCTCGGGTGGATTCCACTGCGGAGCGGCAGCCAGCTGCCGTAACCGTCCAATACCCGCAGGTGCTCCACGCAGGAACAGCACATCGCCAGGGACCAGCACGTCATCGCCCGACAACTCGGTGATCCAGAGACGGTCGCGGCGGACGGCCATGATTCGCATTCCTGCCGCGACGGGTAGTTCGAGCGCGGCGAGCGGCCGATGCGCCATATGCGAACCGTCGCTCACCAAGACGCGGTGCGAGACCTCTTCGGCGTCGGCCAGATCGGCCAGAAGCTGGCTTGGGATGCCGAGCTTGTGGGTGACAACCCGGCCGATGTTGACCGCGTCATTGGCGATGCGTTCGATGGCCGAGATCACCTGCAGCACCGACGACATCGCCGAAGCTTCTTTGGGACTTCGCACGGCGATGACGCACAAGGTGCGCATGTCGTCGACCAGTTCGGTCATCTTGGCTTCGAGTTCGCCAACCTCCTCAGCCATGTCGGGATCGCTGAAATACACCGCGGCGTAGGCGAGATCGACCATGAGTTCGGAGGTGTCTTTGGCCTCCGCAAGCATCGTGCGCAGATTTCGAGGTTTATCTTCCATGGAGCTCTCTGGGTTTGTAGTTTGTCCTCATACGCCCACCAACACAATGGCGAGGATGAGCGTGAAGGCGCCGACGAAGTCGAGCGTCGAGGTAACAACGGGCATGCCGTACGTGTCGGGGTCGAACCCCATCCGAACCGCGGCGATGGTGCCGTAGTAGGCCACGACCACCAGAAACAGGGTGGCGACGATTCCCCCAAGCACCGCGATGCTGATCATCTCGAAGATGCCCGGGCTTTCGAACCCGAAGACCAGGGCCGCCAGGTGGGCCAGCGTTGCCGTGAAGGCAAACACCGGGATCGACAGCAAAAAGATGGTTCGGATGTCGAGCCGGGCCGCCCGCGCCGGGATGGGCGATGGGTTGATGACACCAAGGTGAAATTTGGTTGCCAGGCGACTCGACAAGATGCCACCCAACGAGCCCGCCGCGCCAAAGTAGCTCGGCAGAAGGATCAGCAGACTCTCGAACTCGGCGAACTGATCGAGGCGTTTCTCGACCGTGATGCCTGCAATGAGGTCGAGCACCACCGCCACGCTGAGTACCGGAAACGACTCGACGGCGATACGCCGTAGCTCGGGAAGTGCGGTGCGAAACATGGCGATGGCCGCCACGACGCCGAGCCCGGCGAGGACGGCCGCCAGAATCGTGGTGAGTCCGGCTCGTCTCGTGAGCCAGGCTGCGATGAGCAGCGCTGGCAGGGTCACCACATCGCCAACGCCGGTTACCAGTGGTGCGGTCACGTTGTCGAGGTTCCACCCATAGCGGACCGACCCGGCGGTGAGCACCAACGTGATCGCCAGCACGAGCAGGCTCGCCAACATGCCACCGGCAACCGAGACCACGATGAAGTCGTCGATACCCATCGTGGGCGAGATGGCGAAGATCACCGCGACGACCTTCGCCAGCAGCGCAGCGGCTACCGAGAGACCCAGCGACAGACCGATTGCGCCCACCACATTCTGGCCAACGACGGTGTCGAGTCGGCGACTCAGGGTGAAGGTACCCATGGAAATGGCCGTGCCCAGACGACTTCCGAGCGCTCCGAATACATTGCCTCTCAGTGCGATGGCCGCAGGAACCAGCAAGAGAAGACCGGGGAGATCTTCGAGGGTGTCGGTGGCCGACGCCAGAAACACCCCACCGAGAATCATGGCCGTCGTCGACAACACGAGCGCGACGAGGCTCTGACGGACCCCGCTCGAGTCGGGACCCAACAGCGCGCGCAGGCGCGCCATGACCTTGGTCAGAAGAGACATAGCACCTTGAGTATTGCCGCCTCACGGCGAACTCCCTCCAGCCGTTCCTTCGGGCACGCCGCTACCCTTGGCGCCGATGCACCTGCACCGCCTGGCTTACCTCAAGGGCTCTCGTTCCTGTCGCGTTGTACTGCTCCCGCTCGTCGTTCTGGGGCTTCTGACCGCTGCGTGCTCGGCGGCCACCACCGGACGCGAGCTCGGTGAAGCTCCCCCTTCTGTCGCCCCGGCCATCGCCCCGCCGGAGGAGATCATCCCCCTCATCGAGGCGGGTATCGAGGGCTTTCAGATCTCGAGCGCCGCGTTCGAGCCCGGCGCCGAACTTCCCGACGAGTACACCTCGATCAGTGGCGACATATCGCCGCCTCTCACCATCGAGGGGGTACCAGCGGGCACCGTCGAGCTGGCCCTGGTGGTTACCGATGCCGACAACGATGGGTTCGTGCACTGGTTGGTCGGCACCATTTCTCCCGACACCACCACCTTTGAGCCCGGGTTGCTTCCCCCTGGTGCAGTCGCGCATCTCAACGGGGCCGGCAGCTTTGGATGGTTCGCCCCATCGAAGGCTCTCGACATGGTGCACCGCTACCAGTTTGAGCTCTACGCCCTCAACGCGCCGCTCAACCTCGCCCCCGATCACGACGTCCTGGCCACCATCGACGCCATCGAACGCACATCGCTCTCCCGCTCCTCAGTACTAGCAATCCTCATCGGCTAACCATCCGGTGCCAGAGGT
>CAZGVQ010000459.1:0-3591 GCA_964529355.1 uncultured Acidimicrobiales bacterium | reverse complement strand
CGCCCCCCACAGCGGTTCGCCGACCAAGGCCCACCCGGTCGGCGCGGCCAGTACCAGGCAAGAGTCATCGCCGATGTGGAGCCGGTGGTAGCCGAGCGGCAGATCGACCCGGATGTCCCACGTGTCGTAGTGGCCAATGGCCTCGCCCTCGACGGTGTCGCCGCCCTCGGTATCGATGCGGAACGGTGCAGCCGACCGGGCAACGCCGCTCCTGGCGACAGTTCGCAGCTTGCCGTCCCAGGCCACCACAACAGGTTCGAGAGGGAGTGGAGCGTAGGAGTCAGCGTCGAGCGCGTCGAGGACGCCGATGAGCGCCTCACTGGAGGTCTCGACCCGCTCGTCGTCGACGTTGATATAGGAGGTCTGGACGCCGGCTGCCGTGGCCCGCTCAGCGAGTGCTTTCGAGGGCGAGGTGGGTGTCGATGGACGTGATGAAGAGGTGGTGGCTGGGGGAGTCATCTTGCACCTCAGCGCTTGGCGGGGTCGGCGGGCGCGAGGATCAACACGCTCAGCGGCGGCACGGTGAGGCTGATCGAAAACGGGCGGCCGTGATCGGCCTGGTCGGTTGCCGCGATGCTGCCATGGTTTCCAAGGTTCGAGCCGCCATAGCGCTCAGCATCGGTGTTGATGAGCTCGTTCCACTCGCCTCCCACCGGCACGCCAACCTGGTAGTCCATACGCGGTATGGGGGTGAAGTTGGTCAGCACCAGCACCGGTCGTTCGCCGGGCGCCCGACGCTCGAAGGCCAGAACACTGTTGTGATGATCGTCGCCGATCACCCACGAGAACCCGTCCGGGTCGAAATCCAAACGGTGCAGCGCCGGCTCGGCCCGGACGACATGGTTGAGATCGGTGACCAGGTTGAGCATCCCTCGATGTTCGGGGTATTCGAGAAGGTCCCAGCGAAGCTCTTCGTTATGAGTCCACTCGTCGGATACGGCGAACTCCGAGCCCATGAACAGCAGCTTCTTGCCCGGAAGTGACCATTGGTAGCCATAGAGCAGACGGAGGTTGGCCATCTGTTGCCAACGGTCACCCGGCATCTTTTCGATCATCGAGCCCTTGCCGTGCACCACTTCGTCGTGCGAGAGCGGAAGCGTGAAGTTCTCGGTAAACGCGTACAGCATCCGAAACGTGATCTCGCCGTGGTGGTGGGTGCGGTGAATCGGTTCGCGTTCGAGGAACTTGAGGGTGTCGTGCATCCAGCCCATGTCCCACTTCATGCCAAAGCCGAGACCACCCATATCGGTCGGACGCGACACGCCGCCCCATGCAGTGGACTCTTCGGCGATCATCTGGATGTCGGGGTGGCGGTTGTACACCGACTCGTTGAGTTGACGCATGAACTGCACGGCGCCGATGTTCTCGCGCCCGCCAAACTCGTTGGGGATCCACTCGCCTTCTTTGCGTGAGTAGTCGCGGTAGAGCATCGAGGCCACCGCATCGACTCGAATCCCGTCGACGTGGTACTCGTCGAGCCAGAACATCGCGCTCGACATCAGGAAGCTTCGGACCTCGTGGCGGTCGTAGTTGAAAATGCAGCTCTTCCAGTCGGGGTGGAACCCCATTCGGGGGTCGGCGTGCTCATAGAGATGGGTGCCATCGAACGCCGCGAGACCGTGGGCATCTTCGGGAAAGTGCGAGGGGACCCAGTCGAGAATGACCCCGATATCGCTCTGGTGCAGCACATCGACGAGGTACTTGAAGTCCTGCGGTGATCCGTAGCGCGATGACGGCGCGAAGTAGCCGAGGGTCTGGTAGCCCCACGACGGGTAGTAGGGGTGCTCCATCACCGGGAGAAGCTCGACATGGGTGAAGCCGGTCTCGGTGATGTAGTCGGCGAGCTGGTGAGCAAGAGCCCGGTAGCCACCGGGTTCGAACCGCCAGGAGCCGAGGTGAAGTTCATAGACCGACATGGGAGCATCCGGAGCGTTCCGGGCCGCACGGCTGCTCATCCAGTCGCCGTCGTTCCACTCATAGGACAGGTCGCCGACGATCGAACCGGTACGCGGAGGCTCTTCGGTGTGGAAGGCGAACGGGTCGGCTTTTTCGTGAAGTGCGCCATCGCCGCCCGTGATGCGGTACTTGTAGTTGCTGCCCACCGAAGCGCCTTTGAGGACGCCATGCCAGATTCCGGAGTCATCGGGATGGAGTGCGTCGTTCTCGCCGTTCCAGCCGTTCCAGTCGCCAATGACCTCGACCCGGGACGCGTTGGGCGCCCAAACCGCGAACCAGACGCCCTGAGGCACAACGTGAGCGCCAAGAAGCGAGGCCAGGTCGACATGAGCGCCAGAGTTGAACCGCCAGCGGTCGTCGTCGGTAATTTGCATTTGTTCAACCTTAGGGCGTGTCGGATGCGTGAGCATGGGTTCCCATCGGTCAACCCCTCGGCGTATCGAGTGCCGCGAGAGGTTAGAGTGACGGCGTCATCCGAACGGAGTTCAGACGCCTTTCGAGTTTCGGCGTCTTGAAGTTGCGGCGCGATGGCCGACATGACACGTTGAGCAGACACCCCGGTCTGTTCGAAGCAAAGGCGCTGATCGAGCTCCCACCATGAAACCAGCACGATGGAATCAGTAAAGCGGCCGAGAACCCTCAGTATGGTCCTCGCCGGCGGCGAAGGATCGCGGCTGCATCCGCTGACGGTCCATCGCGCGAAACCCGCAGTTCCCTTCGCTGGCCAGTATCGGCTGATCGACTTCGCCCTCTCGAACCTCGTGAACGGCGGCTACCGCAAGATCGTGGTGCTGACCCAGTACAAGAGCCATAGCCTCGATGTTCACATCAGTCGTACCTGGCGACTGTCGACCATGTTGGGCAGCTATGTCACTACGGTCCCGGCGCAGATGCGGCGAGGTCCGCACTGGTTCGCAGGCTCGGCTGACGCGCTCTACCAGAACATGAACCTCATCGACGATGAGGCCCCCGAGTACATCTTCGTCTTCGGCGCCGACCATATCTATCGGATCGACCCGCGCCAGTTCCTCGATCAACACATCGACAGTGGTGCTGGTGTCAGCGTTGCTGGTATCCGCGTGCCTATCGACGAAGCCAACCAGTTCGGCGTCATCGACAAGGACCCCACGGGTACCAAGATCACCCAGTTCCGCGAGAAGCCCAACGAGGTCACCGGTCTTTCCGACGATCCGTCGATGGTGCTCGCTTCGATGGGTAACTACATCTTCAGCCGTGACGCCCTTATCGACATCCTCCGAAGCGATGCGGGCGACGAAGACTCCAAGCACGACATCGGCGGCAACCTGATTCCGGCGCTGGTGTCGTCAGGCCAGGCGCACGTGTATGACTACACCACCAACCAGATTCCCGGCGACGAAGGAAAGAGCAGTCACTACTGGCGGGACGTCGGAACGCTCGACAGCTACTACGACGCCCACATGGACCTTGTCGCCCCGCAACCGATCTTCAATCTCTACAACGATCGCTGGCCCATCCACACCCTCGGACGACATCTGCCTCCGGCAAAGTTTGTACGCGACGGGAACGCCGATTGCAACATCGCCAACGCCATGGTTTCGCGTGGTGTCATCGTGTCGGGAGGCACGGTGCACAACTCGGTGATCTCGCCCGGTG
>CAZGVQ010000458.1:0-3592 GCA_964529355.1 uncultured Acidimicrobiales bacterium | reverse complement strand
GGGTGCAGGTGCCACAACCGTCAGCGACCACCTCGGTGGCGGCGGGTAGCGGTGCGTCGGTGAGCAACGAGCCCAACACGAACCAACTTCCCTGCCCGGGCAGGAGGAGGTTGGCGTTCTTGCCATACCAACCGAGTCCGGCGCGATATGCCGCTTCGCGGTCGACCAGCGCATTGTCGTCGACCAGCACACGGGTGCGCCACCCATCGGCGCGCAACACCTCGCCGATGGCCTCGAGCCCTTCGGTCAAGGCCCGGTAGTGGTCGTCCCAAACGTACCGGGCCGCCCGAGAGTGGAGTCCGACCGGCGGTTCGGGAGCCGCTCGCAGGTATCCCTTGGCCGCTACCACCAGGCTCTGCGCATCGGGAAGCGCACGGGTGGGGTCGGCCGAACGTGCCGGGTTTCGATAGGTAAAGGCCATGCCGCCGTGCAAGCCTTCGCTCTTGCGCTGTTCGAGGGTGGCAAGCGTGCCGTCGAACGGTTCGGCCCGTGCGACACCTACCGCGTCGAGACCGTGCTCGCGGCCGACCTGTTTGAGGTCATCGACAACCGACGAAGCAAGCACCCCTCAATTCTACGGCGCTACCGCGCCTCGTGACGAAGCTCGGGCACCAACCCAGCGGTGCCCAACATGCGGACCGCTCGCAGCTGATCGAAGTCGACGATCACCGCATCGTCGGGCTCGCGCGAGCAGATGAAACTCACGACGCAGTCGGAACAGACATCGGTTTCCTGAAAGCGACAATCGGCGCAATCGATGGTCAGAAGGTCGGGGTTCGTACTCATGAACCTCAACCTACCGACGGGGTATGACAGCCAAATCGAGCCTGGGTCGGGTCCTGCGGGTCAGCTGGCTGTCGAGGCTCGGAGTTCGTCGAGTTTTGTGAGTGCGGCACCCGAATCGAGCGCCGCGCCGGCCTTTGCGACACCGTCTTTGAGATCGTCGGCGATTCCTGCGACCACGAGCCCTGCAGCAGCGTTCATCACCACGATGTCGCGCTTGGGTCCTTTGGCACCACCGAACAGCTCGAGAGCAATGGCGGCGTTGGCTTGGGCGTCGCCACCCCGAAGATCCTCCGGGTCGGCAACGGCGATCCCCACCGATTCGGGGGTGACCTCATAGGTACTGACCGAACCGTCACGAAGTTCGTGCACCGTCGTGGGTCCGGTGGTACTGAATTCATCGAGCTGACCATCGCCGGTGACAACCATGGAATGCACCGAACCGTTGGCCTTGAGCACTTCGATCATGCGTCCCCCCAACTCGGCGTCGGCCACACCAACCACCTGGCGGATGACCCGACCCGGGTTCGAGAGCGGGCCGATGAGGTTGAACACCGTCGGCACGCCCAGTTCGGTGCGAACGCCTGAGACAAATCGCATGGCCGGGTGAAAGGTTCGAGCGAAAGCGAACCCGATGCGAGCCTCGTCGATCCCGGCGGCCAGCACCTCGGGGGTCACGTCGAACGCAACGCCAAGGGCCTCGAGCAGATCGAACGAGCCGGAGGTCGAGGATGCCTTGCGGTTTCCGTGTTTGCAGATGCGAGCGCCGGCCGCTGAAGCGACAATCGACGCCATGGTGGACACGTTCAGTGCGTGGCTTCGTCGGCTGGGCGCACCGCCAACCCCCACGATGTCGATGGCATCCTCAGCGACTTCGAGCGGCGTGGCTGCGGCCTGCATGGCCCGAACCAGACCGGTCATCTCGCCGGGCGACTCGCCTTTGATTCGCAGGCTCATGATGAACCCGGCGATCTGGGCGTCGGTGGCCTCACCAGCCAGAATCGACCCCATGGCGGCCTCGGCGACCTCGGTTGCGATGTCGTCGCCCGCGCTGAGGGTACCCAAGACCGCCGACCAGCCACCGTGATCGGCCAATGTTGGTTGGTCGCGCGCGGCGGAGACGGTGGAGTCAGGTTGGGTCATCGGGCCATTCTAGGTTCGGCGACCGCTTCGATCGAACGCGAAAAAGCGAACGACTACCGCCGGTTTCAGGCGCTCTTGCGACGAGCCTGACGGATGATGCGGCGACGCTCGCGCTCGGTGGCCCCACCCCAGACACCCGCTTTTTCGCGGTTACTCAGGGCGTAGCTGAGGCAGTTGTCCTGCACGGCGCACGATGCGCAGGTGGCCTTGGCCAGGGCCGAGGCTTCGCCTTCTTCGTCGGGGAAGAACACGGTTGCATCGAGTCCGCGGCATGCGGCTTGGGACCGCCACTGATGAAGCGGCGGCGCAGAGTTATGGTCTTGCACTGAAATCATTTGAAACTACTTACTCCTTGGATGCGCCCACTGAGGCTTTGGCGCAATGTGCGAGGCCGAGAAGGGGGCAACCATTGGCCTCGCGGCGCCACTATTGCCGTACTGACCACAAAACTCCAAAGCGAGCGCAGAATCCCACCTTGACTAGCATCAGGTAATGACCACTCTGGACCGGACTGCGGTGATCCGAGGAGCACTCGGTGCCGGCCTCATCGCCGGCCCGATGGCCATCATCATGTTGATTGTGGGCAGCCAGCGTGAGCTCAGCGGTACCAACCTTCTCCTCCTGTTCTTCGGTATCATCCTCGGCGGCTTTGCCTATGGAGGGTTTGTCGCCGCTCGCTCGATCGAGTCCACGCCGCTCATGCACGCGGCGCTCGCGGCGCTGCTTTGCTACGCCGTCATCCAGGGTTTCGGAATCGTCCGCCGGGGTCTGGCCGGCGACGAAATTGGCTGGATTGGGGTGCTTGCAAGGGCGCTGCTCGCCTCCACTTTCGGTATGGTCGGCGGGTTTTGGGCGATGGTGCGCCAGCGAGCCGAAGCTTCCTGAGCAACCGAGCCCTGAGCAGTGGGCCTGCCAACTGGTTAACTCTGGTCATAGTATTTCCATACCTATCCCCCCATATGATGCGGCGGTTTCTGCATCGCTGGCCTCGCACTCTGCCTGGTCGCCGCCCTCCTGCCTGCGCCCGCGGGAGCAATCGAGGGCGGATCCGATGCAGCCTCAACCGCCCAAAATCGGGCGACCGTGCGGGTCACCAGCAACGGCGCAACGTGCACGGGCACGTTGGTGTCGCGGCGACCAGGTAGCCCCTCACCAGCCGAAACCGGCTCGGGTATCTCACCGTCCGGGCGATACTATCGTCAGCGGTGGTGAGTCGACTGGGTGATCGCGGCATGTTTCGACATGCTGAGGAAGGTCGGGGCTCCGCAGAGCAGGATGCTGGCTAACGGCCAGTCGAGGCGACTCGAAGGAAAGTGCCACAGAGAATAGACCGCCGATGATCCGGGCAACCGGAAACAGGTAAGGGTGAAACGGTGCGGTAAGAGCGCACCAGCATCCCGGGTGACCGGGATGGCTTGGTAAACCCCATCCGGAGCAAGGTCAAGCAGGAAGAGAGCTGCTCGCTCGTAGACACTTCCGGGTTGGCTGCATAGATGGATGATCACACACGGCAAAGATCCTCGGATCAGCGCTGGGACAGAACCCCGCCTACAGGTCGACTCACCACCACTTCAAAATTCGGCGAACAAGACCGACAGATCCCATCCCCGCCTATTCCAGCTGGGGTCCGGTGCCGCCGCCGGGCGGATTTCTGGGCGTTGTTGCT
>CAZGVQ010000457.1:0-3600 GCA_964529355.1 uncultured Acidimicrobiales bacterium | reverse complement strand
CGGCAACCGACATCGACCCGGCAGCTGTGGAGACCACGGAAGCCAACGCCCAAGCCAACGATGTCGCGATCGTTGCTTGCTCCACGCGGGTGCACGACCTCACCGGCCCGTTCGACGTGGTGATCGCCAATATGGAACGTCCCACCCTGGCCGTCCATCTCGATGAACTCTGGCAGCTCACCGCACGAGTGCTGATTCTGAGTGGTGTCCTCGCGGCCGATCCGCTCGACCTCGCGGGCCTCGACGCTGCCCGGGTCTCGGTAGAACAGCTCGACGACTGGGCCGCCACCAGTCTTCATCGCCATCATCACCCGCAGGTCAGGGCAGGCACCCAATGAGTCCTTTCGCCGGACAGATTGCCCAACTGTTCACTGCGCATGGCGGCCACACCTACGACGAATCCGTATCGATGACCGACCACATGTTGCAGACCGCGACCCTGGCCTCTGCCGCCGATTGCGCCGACCATCTCGTGCTCGCCGCACTTCTCCACGACATCGGCCACCTGCTCCTCGCCGAACAAGATCTCGCCAATCCGTCCGATAGTCATCGCCATACCGACCTCCACCACGAGGACCTGGCCGCCGCGTTTCTCCGCCCACACCTCCCCGAGATCGTGGTGGCCCCGATTGCGCTGCACGTCTCGGCCAAGCGATACCTCTGCGCCACCGATGATGAGTACCTCGCCCGGCTCTCCCCGGCCTCGACACACACGCTTGCGTTGCAGGGCGGCCCCTTTTTGGAATCCGAAGTCACTGCGTTTCAGGACAATCCCGACTGGCAGGATGCCTTGCTCCTTCGTCGGTTCGACGACGACGCCAAGGTGTCGGGAACCCCGACACCCACGGTCGAAGAGTTTCTGGCTCGACTACTTCCAAGTGGTGGGAACAGGAAGTAGGCCAATCCCGGCAAACCAAACCGGTCATGGTTGACTCGAACCATGTCTGAACGAGCAAGAGTTGTGGTTATCGGCGGCGGTATTCACGGAGCCGCGATGCTGTACCACCTGGCCAAAGAAGGGTGGACCGACGTCACCCTGATCGAGAAAGCCGAGCTCACCTCGGGCTCAACGTGGCACGCCGCTGGACAGATCACGAACTCGGTCGGCGAGTACACGACAGCCGCTTTTCATCAGTACGCCATCGAGACGTACGGGTCGATCGAGGGCGAAACCGGCCAGGCGGTGTCGTTTCACCAGCCCGGCGGTATCCGGGTTGCCTATGACCACCACGAACTCGACGCGCTCAAGGCACAGCTCGGTATCGGTGCGTATCTCGGCTACGACATCGAGCTCATCGGCCCCGAGCGGGTCCGCGAACTGAACCCCAACTACAACGTCGACGGCGTTCTGGCCGCTATCTGGACACCCGACGAAGGCCACGTCGACCCCACGGGCGCCACCATGGCATTCGTCGCCGGAGCCCGGCAGATGGGCGCCACGGTCGTGCGCCACAACCGGGTCACCGATATCCGTCGCGCCCCCGACGACGAGTGGGAAGTCGTGACCGAACAGGGCTCATGGTTCTGCGAGCATGTGGTCGACGCTGCCGGTTGTTATGCCGACCAGGTCGCGCAGATGGTTGGACTTCGGGTGCCCCAGGCCAACGTGCTGCATCACTACCTGGTCACCGACCCGGTTGCCGCCTTCGAGGGCCAACCCGAGATGCCGGTAATGCGCGACAACCGAGTGGCCGGATACATCCGCCAGGAGCAGGAGGCCGCGCTCATCGGGATCTACGAAAAGGAGGGCGCCATCACGGTGCCTGACTGGGCCGACGGCGTGCCGTGGGAGGCCGAGAACCCGCTCTTCGATGCCGACTACGACGTGCTGGCACCCTGGCTCGAGGAAACCTTCAATCGCATGCCCATCCTCGCCGAACTCGGTATCCGTCGGGTTGTTCGGGGCGCCATCACCCACACGACCGATGCCAACATGCTGCTCGGCCCCGCACCCGGCTTGCGCAACTACTGGCTCAACACCGGGTCGTCGATCGGCTTGGCGTGGGGCCCTGGCGCCGGTCGCGAGCTCGCCCGCTGGATGGTGCATGGCGAGGTCGAGTACAACATCCGCCACTACGACCCCCGCCGCTTCGGCTGGATGGACATGGACTACGCCGAGGCAAAGTCCATCGAGGACTACGAGTGGATGTTCCGCCCGCACATCCCCGACGAGGAGCGATACGCCCACCGCCCGGTGCGCACCTCGCCGTTCTATGACCGCATGATCGAACACCGCGCCGTGCACACCCAGGCCTACGGCTGGGAGCAGCCCAAGTGGTTCGTGCCCAAGTCGATGCCGCTCGAGGACGTGTTCGGTCACCGACGCGTCGAGTGGTTCGACGCGGTCGCTGCGGAACACGCGGCAGTACGCGAGCGCGTAGGACTCATGGACTTGAGCGCCTTCGCCAAGTACGAGATCAAGGGCCCTGATGCGCAGCCCTTCCTCGAACGCATGATCACCAACAACCTGCCCAAGAGCATCGGTCGCATGTCGCTGGGGTACGTGTTGAGTCCCACCGGCCGCATCGAAACCGAAGTCACCACAACCAAGGTGGCCGACGACCACTTCTATATGGTGTCGGGCCCGATGGGTGAGGTGCGCGACTTCGACTGGTTCGACCAACACATTGGCTCGGGCGAGGACGTCGCGGTCACCAACGTCACCACCGAACGGGCCACCTTGGTCATCGCCGGGCCCCGGGCTCGCGATCTGCTGGCGAAGTGCACTGACGACGACATCAGCAACGACGGTTTCAAGTGGCTCACCGGCCGCATGATCACCGTGTGCGGTGTCGAAGTTCTGGCATTGCGAGTTGGCTTCAGTGGAGCGCTCGGCTGGGAGCTCCATGGGCCCATCGACGGCATGCTCGCCGTGTACGACGGTTTGTGGGAGGCCGGCCAGGAGTACGGCGTGGCCGACTTTGGCTCGCACGCCCTCAACTCGTTGCGCATGGAAAAGGCCTACCTGACCCGATTCGAACTGACCCACGACATCGGACCGAAGCAGGCTGGCGTGGAGTTCTTCGTAAAGGACACCAAGTCCTACATCGGCAGCGACCAGGTCGACCGGGTTCCTTCGGGCAACGACTGGCGGCTGGTGTACCTCGAGGTCGATGTCGACTCGATGACCGGCGGGGTCGCCGACTGCCATGGCGGCGAGGGCGTGTTCGCCAACGGCGAGGCGGTGGGTCTCACCACCAGCGGTGGCTACGGCTACACGGTGGGCAAGAGTCTGGCCTTCGCCTATGTGGGCCCCGACCATGCCGCGCCAGGTACCGAACTCGAGATTCTTCTGCTCGACGAGCGAGTGAAAGCCACCGTTCTCGACGGCCCGGCGTACGACCCGGAAAACCAGGACCTTCGCACCTGACGCTGATCTGCTAACCCTGCCAGCTGACCCTGCCTAACCGCTGGCTATAGCCTCCAAGCATGCCCAACAGTCCCGGCGACAACCTTCCTGTCACCCTCGACGATCTTCGGCGTGCGCACGACCGCATCGGCGACGTGATCCACCGGACCCCTTTCACCTGCTCGCAAACGCTGTCGACCATCGTCGGCACCCAGGTGTTCCTGAATTTCGAGAACCTGAAGCACACCGGC
>CAZGVQ010000456.1:0-3615 GCA_964529355.1 uncultured Acidimicrobiales bacterium | reverse complement strand
GTGCTCCATCTTCATCGACTCGATGATGATCAGCTCCGCGCCTGCCGACACGGTGTCGCCCGCGGCTACCCGGGCGAGGACGATGGTGCCCTGGAGCGGCGAGATGACGTCGGCGGGTTGGTTCTTCGATGGGGCGGCGCTGTGCTGGTTCACAAGTGCATCCTCACGCGCGGCTGCTCGGCGATGCAAGAATCTTCGAAACATCGCCGTCATCGGAATGAACCCATGACCTGGGTGGTTCCGCAACGGTCAGCAAACGTGAAGGAACACCATGAGCGAATCAAGTGACGGCGGAAACACTGCCGAGGGAAACAATGCCGAGGGTAAGAATGTCGATGTCATCATCGTTGGGCTCGGCCCATCGGGTGAGAGCGTCGGGGGTCAGCTTGCCGAGGCCGGCCTGAACGTCGTCGGTATCGAAGGCGGCTTGGTGGGTGGCGAATGCCCGTACTGGGGATGTATCCCCAGCAAGATGATGATTCGAGCGGCCAACCTTCTCGCCGAGAGCCGACGGGTCGGCGACCTGGCCGGTACCTCCACCACCACGCCCGACTGGGGCCCAACCGCCACCCGCATTCGTGAGCAGGCCACCGACGATTGGGACGACACGGTCGCCGTCGACCGTTTCGTCGGAAAGGGCGGCACGTTCATTCGCGGCTACGCAAAGATCACCGCTCCGGGAACCGTCGAGGTCAACGGCGACACTTACACCGCCTCGCGGGGCATCGTGGTGGCCACCGGAACCCTGGCTGCCGTGCCACCCATTCCGGGTTTGGCCGACACGCCGTACTGGACCAACCACCACGTTATGCAGGTCAAAGAACTTCCCGAGTCGCTCATCGTGCTCGGCGCTGGCGCTATCGGTGCTGAGCTGGCCCAGGTCATGGCTCGGTTTGGTGTGAAGGTCACCATGATCGAAGGCGAAGAGCGGTTGCTTCCCAAGAACGAGCCCGAGGCTGGCGATGCGCTTCGTGAGGTATTCGAGGCCGAGGGGATGGTCGTTCATGTCGGCGAGTTCGCCACCGAGGTGGCTCATGACTCGGCAGCCAACAATGGCGCCGGCGAGTTCTCGGTATCGCTACCAGGTGGTGTGATCACCGCCGAGCAGCTGCTGGTAGCCACGGGCCGCCAGACGTTCCTTCAGGAGTTGGGTGTCGCGAATCTCGGCCTTCCCGATGACCTCATGTTCTTTGATGTCGATGGCCACCAACGGGTGATGGATGGCGTGTGGGCCGTCGGCGATATCGCCGGCGAAGGCATGTTCACCCACCTTGCCGCTCGACAGGCCGACGTCGCGGCTGCCGACATTCTGGGCAACGAGGTTGAGCCGCTGAACCTCGACGCGTTGTCGGCGGTGACCTTCACCGATCCCGAGGTCGGTGCCGTTGGTCTCACCGAGGCCGAGGCTCGCGAAAAGGGTCTCAACGTCGCCGTGGTATCGAAGCCGGTGGCCCATACGGCTCGTGGGTGGTTGCACTCGTCGGGCAACGAGGGTTTCATCAAGATCGTCATCGACACCGACGCCGATGTGGTGGTTGGCGCGACGTCGGTCGGGCCTCATGGCGGCGAGGTGCTGGGCCTGCTGACTCTGGCGGTTCACGCCAAGATTCCGGTGCCCACGATTCGGTCGATGATCTTCGCGTACCCAACGTTCCACAAGGGCATCGAAGACACGCTGAACGAACTGCCATAACCCGGCCACGCTGTCACCACCGACCTCTAAGATGACGCCATGGCTCTCGAACGTTCCATGGTTCCCTTTGAGGTCGTCTCCGATTTCGACCCGGCAGGCGACCAACCAACGGCCATAGCCGCGCTCAGCGATGGGCTCGAGCGCGGCGACCGGTTCCAGACCCTGCTGGGTATTACGGGTTCGGGCAAGAGCGCCACCATGGCGTGGACCATCGAAGCGGTGCAGCGGCCAACCCTGGTGCTCGCGCCCAACAAGTCGCTCGCCGCGCAGTTGGCCAACGAATTGCGTGAGTTCTTCCCCAACAATCGGGTCGAGTACTTCGTGTCGTACTACGACTACTACCAGCCCGAGGCATACATGCCCACGAGCGACACCTACATCGAGAAGGACTCGTCGGTGAACGACGAGATCGATCGGTTACGTCACTCGTCAACCTCGGCGTTGCTCACCCGGCGCGACACCATCATCGTGGCCTCGGTGAGCTGCATTTATGGCCTTGGCGCGCCCGAAGAGTACGAGACCCAGATGCTGCTGGTCCGCAAGGGCACGGCCATGGATCAGCGCGAGATTCTGGGCCGCCTGGTCGACATGCAGTACGAGCGCAACGACATGAATCTGGTGCGGGCCAAGTTCCGGGTTCGGGGCGACACCATCGAGGTGCACCCGGCCTATGACGAAACCGTGGTGCGTATCGAGTTGTTCGGCGACGACATCGAGCAGATCACCCGGGTCGATCCCCTTACCGGCGAGCGCATCGAAACCCTCGACGAGGTCGTCATCTTCGCCGCCACCCACTATGTGGCCGGCCAGGAGCGCATGGCCCGAGCGGTCAAGGGAATCGAGGAGGAGCTGCAAACCAGCCTCGAGACGTTCCAGGAAGAGGGCAAGCTGCTCGAAGCCCAACGGCTTCGTATGCGCACCGAGTACGACCTCGAGATGATGCAGGAAATCGGTTTTTGTAACGGCATCGAGAACTACTCCATGCATATCGACGGCCGCACCTACGGCGAGGCGCCCAGCACGCTTATCGATTACTTCCCCGACGACTTCCTGTTGGTGGTCGACGAATCGCATGTGGCCATTCCGCAGCTGCACGGCCAGTACATGGGCGACAAGAGCCGAAAGGACATGCTCATCGAACACGGTTTCCGTCTTCCGTCGGCGGCCGACAACCGGCCCCTTCGGTTCGACGAGGTGCTCGAACGCATTGGTCAGGCCATCTTCTTGTCGGCCACGCCCGGCGACTTCGAGGTCGGCAACAGCGCCCAGATCGTCGAGCAGATCGTGCGCCCCACGGGCCTGCTCGATCCCGAGATCGTGGTGCGACCCACCAAGGGCCAGATCGATGACCTGTTGGCCGAGATCGACAAGCGGGTCAAGGAAGACAGCCGCGTTCTGGTCACCACCCTCACCAAGAAGATGTCCGAGGACCTCACCGACTACCTGCTCGAAATGGGTGTGCGGGTGCGGTACCTCCATAGCGAGATCGACACCATCGAACGCATCGAGATTCTCCGCGACCTGCGCCTCGGCGAGTTCGACGTGTTGGTGGGCATCAACCTGCTTCGAGAGGGTCTCGACCTTCCCGAAGTCTCGCTCGTGGCCATTCTCGACGCCGACAAGGAGGGCTTTCTTCGCAGCGTTACTTCGCTGGTGCAGACCATTGGCCGTGCCGCTCGAAACGTCGACGGGCAGGTCATCATGTACGCCGATGTCATGACCGACTCCATGCAGAAAGCCATCAGCGAAACCAACCGGCGCCGTGGTCTGCAGCAGGCGTACAACGAGGAACACGACATCGACCCGAAGACCATCAGTAAGGCGGTCACCGACATCCTGGCGTTTCTGCGTCCGGCCTCGGAGACCGCCCCGGTGCCCGAGAACCTCTCGACCCTGGCCGCGGACCGGGCCCGGCCCCAGAT
>CAZGVQ010000455.1:0-3624 GCA_964529355.1 uncultured Acidimicrobiales bacterium | reverse complement strand
ACCCAGGGCGAGCGCACGATTCCCGTCGCCGAATTCTTCGAGGGGTATCTGACCACCGCGCTTCGATCCGACGAGCTTCTTACCCAGGTACGGTTCCCTGCGTGGCTGCCATCATCGGGTGGCGCACTTGTTGAGGTCAGCCGTCGCCATGGCGACTACGCGCTCGTCGGCCTGGCGTGTCGACTCGACGTGTCAGGCGGAGCAATCGGAAGCGCTGCGCTGGCGTTCTTCGGCGTTGCCCCCACCCCGGTGCGCGTTGCCGCCGCCGAAGCTGCCCTGGTCGGCAAGCCCCCCACCGCCGAGACGTTCGCCGAAGCCGCGGCAATCGTGTCCGAAACCCTCTCCCCCACTGCCGACATTCACGGCAGCACCAACTACCGCCGGCACGTCGCCGGAGTCCTCACTCAAAGCGGCCTCGAAGCCGCAGCATCACGAGTCGGAGTTCCCGCATGAGCATGACCAACCCCGATACCAGCCCTCACACAACCGGCGTTGGCGAAAGCGCGCGCATGAGCTGCACCCTCAACGGCTCGGCGTTCGAAGCCGACATCGAGCCTCGACGCAGTCTGTCCGATGTCATCCGCGAGGAAGCCGGGCTTACCGGCACCCATCTGGGTTGCGAGCATGGCGTGTGCGGCGCCTGCACGATCCTGGTCGATGGCCAGCCGTCGCGGTCCTGCCTCATGTTGGGCATTCAGGCCGACGGCCACGACATCACCACCATCGAAGGTCTCGCCAACGGCGACGACCTTCATCCCATCCAGGCCGCAATGCACGAGTCGCACGGCTTCCAGTGCGCGTTCTGCTCGCCGGGCTTCCTTATGAGCACCGTTGCACTCCTGGCCGAGAACCCCTCGCCGACACGCGACGAGATTCGAGCCGAGCTCAGCGGAAACCTCTGCCGCTGCACGGGCTACGAATCGATCATCCGGGGCGTCGAAACCGCCGTGAGTCTCCTGAACGACCAGAAAGCAGGTCGGTGATGACGGCGACCGAGAACAGCCAGACATCGGGGCTCGGCTTCGTCGGCCAGAGCGTCAAACGCGTCGAAGACGATCGGCTGCTGCGAGGCAACGGACGCTACGTCGCCGACGTCAACCCCGAAGGCGTACTGCATGCCCACTTCGTGCGCAGCCCAATCGCCCACGCCACGATCAAGAGCATCAAGGTCGACGAGGCCAGACGAGCTCCCGGTGTGGTGAAGATCATCACCGGCGCCGAGATGAAGGAACTCACCAACCCGTTCCCACCGTTCCTCATGCTTCCGGGCATGTACACGCCCCTCTACTGGGCGCTCAGCGACGAAAAGGTCCGCTTCGTGGGCGACCCGGTTGCCATCGTGGTCGCCGAATCTCGCTATCTGGCCGAAGACGCCGCGCAGTTGGTCGAGGTCGACTACGAGCCGCTCACGCCGGTGGCCAGCATCGCCGACGCGCTCAACCCATCGAAGGATCAGCTGTTCGAGAAAGCCGACGGCAACCAGTTGTTCGAGATGGACGAAAGCTTCGGCGACCTCGATTCGGTCTTCGCCGGCGCCGATCGGGTGGTGACCGAGCGGTTCTCGTGCCCTCGACAAGCGAATCAGCCCATGGAGACCCGCGGCACCGTGGTCGAGGTCGACCCGCAGACAGGCCACCTCACCATCACCAACGCCACACAATCAAGTCACTTCCTCCGCTGGATCATCGCGGGCCTCACCGGCAAGAAATCGACCGCTGACTCCATCAAGAGTTTCGTAACCAACAAGGAACGCCGCACCAATCTGGTCGCCGGACTGAAGTCGTTCATGGAAGAGCACGGCGAAACCCTTCAGCAGTCTGACAACAGCGGTGCGGTGGCCCAGTTCAAGAAGGACAAGTCCTTCCCGCTGCACCTCAACCGCATCAGCGCCAACCTCATGGGCAAGCCCGACTTCCCTACCGTCGTCGCCCAGGACATCGGCGGCGGCTTCGGGTCGAAAGGCTCCGTCGCACGTGAAGACATCGCGGTTGCCGTGGCCGCCATTGAGCTTGGCAAGTCGGTGAAGTGGATAGAAGACCGCGTCGAGAACCTCATGGACGGCGGCCAGGCCCGCGAGGAAGACATGACCGTGTCGATCGCCCTCGATAACGACGGCACCTTCCGCGGTCTCAAGGTCGACCTCATCATGGACCAGGGCGCTTATCCGGGCTTCCCTATCGGGGCTGGGTTCACCACCCGCATTATGAAGGTGATGTTCCCCGGGTCCTACAAGTGGGACGCCTTTGGTCTTCGCACCCGCATCGTGTGCACCAACAAGGGCAAGTACATCGCCTACCGCGGCCCATGGGCCAACGAGACCTGGGTGCGCGAGCGCATCATCGATGTCGCTGCTCGAGCTCTGGGCATGTCGCCCACCGACCTGCGATTGAAGAACATGTTCGGCGAGGCCGACATGCCCGCCGAGATGATCACCGGACCGACGCTCGACGAAACCATGTCGACCCGCAAGTGTCTCGAACGGCTGATCACCGAGATGGACGTGCCGGCGTTCGAGGCCCAGCAAGCTTCGGCAGCGGCCGAGGGGCGGGCCCTCGGAATCGGGTTTGCCTGCTTCCATGAGGCGGCACCCGGTCCTCCCAACTACATCGACTCGATCAACCCCGGCACCGATGTCGTAGCTGACGAGAAAGCTCGCACGGTTGTGCAGGCCGATGGTTCGGTGAAGCTCTACACACCGCAGATGCCGCACGGGCAGAGCCACGAAACCACCTACGCCCAGATCGCCGCCGACGAACTCGGCGTGAACATCGAAGACATCGAACTCATCTGGGGCAATACCGACAAGACCAACTTCAGCTTCCTCGGCACCGGAGGAAGCCGCGGCGGTCCGATCGGTGGTGGCTCCATCAAGTACGGCACCCGCGAGCTGCGCCAGCTGGTTGCCGAGAAGGCGGCCGAGATGCTCGAGGCATCCGTGGACGATATCGAGATCACGGCCGGCAATATCCATGTCGCCGGCGTCCCGTCCCGAGGCCTCTCCTATGCCGAGGTCGCGCAGGCGCAAGTCGGCGAGAGTGCCGCGGGCGATACCGAAGCGTTCGAAGCCACGGTGAACTACACGGGCAAGGGCGACGGCGGCTGGTCGTGTGCCGCCCACGCGTGCGTAGTCGAGGTCGACCTCAACACCGGCCTGGTGCAGATCCCCCGCTACGTCGTAGTCGAGGACTGCGGCCCAATCATCAACCCGGCCATCGTCGACGGCCAGGTGCGCGGCGGCGTGGCGCAGGGTGTTGGTGCGGTGCTCTATGAGAGCGCGACCTTCGACGCCGACGCGAATATTCAGACCACCACCTACATGGACTATCTGATTCCCACCGCCATGGAGATCCCCGACATCGACATCGTGCACCTCGAGACGCTCTCGCCCGGTGAGAACGACTTCCGTGGCGTGGGCGAAGGCGGCATGATCGGTGCGCCGGCTGCGCTGACCAACGCGATTGAAGATGCGTTGGCCAGTCGAGGAGCACGGGTGACCAATCAGTATCTGCCACCGACCACCATCCTCGAGATGGCTGGCATCATCGAACCCGACCCGAAGTAGCACCCGATGCCCAAGCTGAAAGATCTAGAGACGGTCGATGCGGACTTCGTGCGCACTGGTCC
>CAZGVQ010000454.1:0-3627 GCA_964529355.1 uncultured Acidimicrobiales bacterium | reverse complement strand
CCGCCACGCTTCTTCGGTCTTGGCATGGCGAGATTCTACTCGCCGACGTCCCAGGGTGGAAGCGGGTCGTGGTTTGGTGATCGTCTAAACCGTCCCGCCAGTGTGTGCAGGCCTCTGCAAGCTCGGGGTCTTCGGGTGCCATTGCCTGTGCCACCACGGTCAGCATGTGTTGAGCGCGCTGGCGGAGCGTTGTCGATGAGAGCCCTTCGCTCAGCGTTACCCGCCAAGCGTCGTCTGGGTCTTCGGCTCTCTCGATCACGGAGTGGGCAACATCGGCGTTTGTGAGCAGCGTCCAGACGGTGCCGATTGCGGCGAGCTGTCCGGTCCTTGGCAACGCATCGAGCATACGGAGCTCAAGGAAGCCTTTCGGCCGCACCGGTGGGAACAACGTGGTGAGGTGGAGCTCGAGGTCGGCGTGGGTCGGCGGGTCGCTGCTCGCCAGCCAACTGGCAAAGCTGTCGGGCGGGGCCTTGGTAACGGCGCCTGAGTTGGGCGCGGTTCGCATCATCGCGGGTGCATCGAGGACGTAGATGCACCAGTCGTCGAGGTGTTCGCCAACAGGTGCTGTTCGGCTTGGGTCGATCGCCGCCCATACCCGTTGACGTTCTGACACCTTTGCGAACGTCACGCCGTCGGTGCTGGGCGAGTTGGCGAAGGTTGCGCTGAGTAGCGGCGCCATGCGGTGGGCGGTGCGCCAGGTCTGGGCGGGATCCGGCCCAAAGTCGATGTTCAGCTGCAGCGACGCGGTGCGCGTCATCATGACTAGGCCAGCCGGCCAACGGTTGCTGAAGTAGGACTCCATCGCGGCATAGCGTGGCTGGTCGAGAGTCCTTTGGGCTGGCCGAATGGGGTCGAGTCCCAACGACACTAGGGACAAGCCTTGTGCAGCAAAGCGCTCGACGAGCACCGCTGTGTCGGTGTCGATTGCCTCCACGAGTTCGCCTGGTCCGGGCGCTGGCACGGTCACCAACTCGAGCTGCCCACCGGGTTCAACAGTGATGGTTCCCCCCGCTGGGAGCGGGCCATTGGCGATCGCTGCCGTCTGGTCGGCTGAAATGTTCCGCGCTGGGTCATCTGGGTCGAACACCAGCCACTCGACCTCGGCGCCGATCTGCACCTGGTCCGACGCTTTGAAATCCGCCAGCGCCCGCTCGGTGACTTTCTCCGGAGTCAGCCGATCCTGTGTTCCAGCCACTGGATCACCTCGAGGTCTGGTCGGCTGTTGTTCAGGCGTCCCATCTGTCGGATTCCCGTCGGGCTGGTCACATTCACCTCGGTCAGGTGTCCATCGACAACGTCGAGTCCCACAAAGACCAGACCGTCGACGTGCATGCTGGGGGCAACGGCTTCGATGATGCGGCGGTCGGCATCGTCGATCTCGGCGGCCACGGTCTCGCCGCCTACGCAGATGTTGGCGCGGAAGTCAGCGTCGGTGGGGAGCCGCAAGATTGCGCCCAACGGTTCACCATCGAGTAGCAGAATGCGCTTGTCGCCGTTGGTGACGTTCTCGAGAAAGCGCTGCGCCATGACCGGTGTCTGGCCTCGGTTGGTGAGCGTGTCGATGATCGATGGGGCGTTGTCGTCACCGGGGCGCACTGCCATGACGCCTCGGCCACCGTGCCCGGCTAAAGGCTTCAGCACCGCGGCACCTTGCGCTTCGCTGAAGGCCAGAAGTTGATCGGCGTCGGCCGTGACGATGGTGGGCGGAATCACCGTCGGGAAACGGCAGGCGTACAGCTTCTCGTTTGCGTCGCGCAGGCCGCGAGGTGCGTTGACCACAAGGGTGTGTTCGACGATGTGGTCGAGCAGGAGTGTGAGATGCAGATAGGCCGGGTCAAACGGCGGGTCGGTGCGAATGAGGATTGCGTCGATGTGTGCGAGGTCGAGCCGCTGGGCGTCGTTCAGCTGAAGGCACGGCGTTGCCGTCTCGTCGGCGGTTGCCTTGGTCGCTAGCGCGTGCACCCGTTGATCGATCAGCTCCACGTCGCTGGCCGTGCAGTGCCAGACGGTGTGACCCTGTTCCTGCGCGGCCAGCATGATCCCAAACGAGGTATCGGTTTCGGGCTCGACGGTTTCTGGGCCGTCCATGATGACCAGGATGTCCATGCTGGCCTGCCTAGCTCTGGTGCTTTCGGCGGTACGCCTTGAACCGGTTTACGAACACCGCGGTCACGCGAACATGACCTCGCACCCGGTGCCTTGGAGAACGGCATCGACACGGGCCCGATCATCGTCGGAGAGGGCGCCATAGCCTTCGGTCAGCCACTGCATGCACTTGCCCTGGTACTTGAACGGCGCCTGGCGGTAGGTCTCTCCGGCTACCTGGCAGACCACCTCGTCGGCGCCCGACATGAGCGCGGCTGCGTTGGCGACCATAAAGGGGGCGTAGGTCTGGCCCATCTCGGCCAGTAGCGACTTGGTCGCCGCCGGGAGGTCTTCAAGGGCTACCCAGCCTTCGTCGTTCTCAACCGGAAGCCACGACAAGTCGTCCATGCGGTCGACCCAGGTGATGACCTTGGGAGCTCGTTTGGTAGCCACCGCTACCGATGTTGGGTCCCACTTCACGAGCTGGCTCAGCTGGCCAAAGATGCCAAAGTCGCCCCGGCCCGGCCGGTCGCCGAGGATGAAGTCGTTGCTCGCCGTGATGGCGCTGAGGATATCGAGCAACCGCTCGTAGGAACCTTCGATGATCGGTTGGCTCAGCTCGGTGGAGCCCACCAGCTCGCGTCGTCCGATCTGCCGGTCGGTGATGAACTCCTTGCCCTGTTGGGCAACATCGCTGGTGGTTTGGAGATTGGCATCGATCGGCAGCAGGTTGCCGGCTCTGTCGATGTCGGCCTCGTATGCCCAGCGGTAGTGATACATCGCCTTGGTGACCCACTCATCGCCGTAGTCCTCGATGAGCGCGTCGAGGAAGGCCAGTGCGGGGTCGGTGGGTACCACGCTGCGCTCAGAGTATTCGCCTTCCAGTCTCGCGATCTGGGGCGACGAGTCGACGGTGACCTCGCCGTGGCTGCCATCAGCGTTTGGGTACACGATGACGGGGATGATCGGCACCGGGGGAGGGGGAAGGTCGTCCCACTTCGAGTTGCGCGGTACCCAACGGAACGGGATGTGCCGGTAGCGGAGCACCGCCCGCATCTTGATCGAATACGGCGATCCGAACGATCCGGAAAGGACAAGTGGGTGAGTGGTCATGTGAGCGGGTCCTCGTGCATCGAGCACACGAAGCCCGACGTCGGGTCGGCTTGTCCTTCCAGCAGATCCCGATACGTGGCTTCGATTCCCTCGGGTCCTTGGCGATGCTCGACCTGCAACCACTTGTCGGAGTTGGCCAGGAGGTCGCTGAATGCTTTGTCGATACGACCGTCGAGTTCTTCGGCACCCCATTCCTTCACCCGTTTGGCCCGCTGGCCGGGGGCGAAGAAGAACTCTGGTGCCGGGCCTGGGAGGGCTTCGGCGACCGGCGCTGCATCCCAGTGGGTCATGCCGACTGCAGTCGAGAAACACAGGTCGTCGCCAAAGTGATTGTGGATGGCGGCCCGAACGGTGGCGTTGCCAGCCATATCGACCACGCCCGAGGTCACCGAGGCATCGAGCTGATCGACCTCGTCGTAGGTGATTACC
>CAZGVQ010000453.1:0-3630 GCA_964529355.1 uncultured Acidimicrobiales bacterium | reverse complement strand
GAGGTGGTGCCAGAGGTGGTGCCAGAGGTGGTGCCAGAGGTGGTGCCAGAGGTGGGTTGTTTTTGTGGTGGATTTAAGATGGACGGTATGGGTGGTCTTGAGGCGATAGAGAGTGTTTCGATTGATGAGCTGCGATCGTTGCAGCTCGATCGGCTGAAGACGACGGTTCGGGCGGCCTACGACAACGTTGCCCACTACCGGGCGAGTTTCGACGCTGCTGGTGTGGGGCCCGATGACATCGAGTCACTCGAGGACCTGGCGAAGCTGCCTTTTCTTACCAAGGCTGACCTACGCGACAACTACCCCTTTGGCATGTTCGCGGTGCCGCGAACCGATGTGGTTCGCATCCATGCGTCGTCGGGTACTACCGGCAAGCCCACCGTGGTCGGATACACCCGAAACGACATCGCTATGTGGTCTCAAGTGATGGCGCGGTCGATCTACGCCGCGGGCGGCCGGCCCGGGGACATCACCCACGTCGCCTACGGATACGGGTTGTTCACCGGCGGGCTCGGTGCCCATTACGGAGCCGAGCATCTGGGGTGCACCGTGGTGCCCATGTCGGGCGGCCAGACCGAGAAGCAGGTGAACCTCATCACCGACTTCAAGCCGCGGATCATTCTGGTCACGCCCTCGTACTGCCTGAATCTGATCGACGAGATGGAGCGACAGGGGATCGATCCGGCCTCATCGAGCTTGGAGATCGGGATCTTCGGTGCCGAGCCTTGGACCGACGCGATGCGCAACGAGATCGAGCAGCGCATGGGTCTCGACGCGGTCGATATCTATGGGCTCTCCGAGGTCATCGGACCCGGTGTGGCCCAGGAGTGTGTGGAAACCAAGGACGGTCCAACGATCTGGGAAGATCACTTCTACCCCGAGATCATCGACCCCGAGACCGGCGAGGTTCTGCCCGACGGCAGCGAGGGCGAGCTGGTGTTTACCTCGCTCACGAAAGAGGCGTTCCCCGTGATCCGCTACCGCACGAGAGATCTCACCGCCTTGTTGCCGGGCACTGCCCGCACCATGCGTCGCATGGCAAGGGTCACCGGTCGCAGCGACGACATGTTGATCATCCGGGGAGTGAACGTGTTCCCCACTCAGGTGGAAGCCGAAATCCTCAAAGTCGAGGGTCTAGCTCCGCACTACGTGCTCGAGACCTCACGAACCGGCAACATGACCGAACTCACCGTTCGAGTTGAGCGTACCGACTCGGCGGAGGACACAACGGCAGCGGCCGAACGACTGCGGTCGCTGGTGAAGAACAACGTGGGAGTGACCGCGGAGATCGAAGTGGTCGACCCGGGTGGAGTCCCGAGATCGCAGGGCAAGGCGCTGCGGGTGATCGAGGCGGACTAAGCCAAAAGCGCTTCGGCGGTTCGGCGGCCTGAGTAGAGCGCGCCCTGTATCGAGCCCGTGTCTCGGTGATCCCCACAGACCCACAACCCGTCGTCGACCTTCACCGGCTTCTTCGGCTTGAACGGTGGCCTTTGGTCGGGCTGGCCGTGAGCGATGTTGTAGGTCCGAAGGTGCGTCCACGAGTCGACCTCGGTACCGAACCAGCCCCGCAACTGTTCTCGCACCCGGTCCTCGAGTCCGCTGCTGTGAGTTCCGGGGCAGGCGGCGACCATCAGGACTTTGCCGGGTGGGGCGTAGCTGGGTGCGACCTGGGTCATCACCGCAAAGTTGGCCATCGGTCCGCTTTGTTCGCCATCGAGAACGATGAGTTTTTGGCGCAAAGGCGCCACATCGGCACAGAAATACACGGCCGAGACCGACCGCGAGCCCGGATGGGCTACCGATGCCAACCCGCTGGCCGCCGGCCCGTCGGTGGCGACAATGACGTCGGGTGCCGAAACCGACCGCCCGTCGGACAGGCTCACCCGTCGAGTTTCGTTGTCGGTTGTGCTGATTCCGTTCACCGATGCGTTGAGATGCACCGAACCGCTGTCGAGCGTGGCCGCAAGCTGGGCGGGAATGGCGCCCATGCCGCCGCTCGGCACGCCGCTGTCGCCCTCGGCCAGGCTCTTGTAGATCGTGTCGAACATGCGAGAGGAGCTGGAAAGTTGCGGATCGAGGCTGATGCCTGAGAACAACGGTCGGAACAGCCGGTCGATCATCTTGTTGCTGAATCCCATGGCCTCGAGGTGTTCGAGTGTGGACTTGTCGGGTGCCCGCAACAGCGAAGGCGTGGGGGTGGTCAGCACCCGGCGTCGAAGGTTGGCGATTCGTAGCTTGTCCGGGATCGAACCGATGGGGCTGCGGGTGGTGGGCACGAGTGTGCGCGGGTCGCGGAACGGATCGCCGACCTCGTGAAATCCGCCGTCAACCCGTACCAATGCGCCCGGCTTGAAGGTGCGAATGTCGAGCGCCTTCAGATCGAGTTGTTTGCGGGCCTCAGGGTACGCGGTTAGCAGCACCTGAAAGCCGCGATCGAGGAGGAATCCATCGACATCGTCGGTGCGGACCCGTCCGCCAACACCGTCGGAAGCTTCGAGAACTGCGATGGTTCGACCGGCCTTGGTGAGTGTGGAGGCGGCGGCTAATCCGGCGAGGCCCGCACCAACCACAACGACATCGACGAGCTCCGGAAGTTCTTGCATCCTGGAGAGGATACGGCGTTACTCAGTGGTTCGCGGCGGTTCGATGAGCGCTGGCAGGCCGTCGATGGAGGAGCTGTTTTTCTTGCCCCAGTACTCGGCAACATCGTCGGCGGACTTGCTGCTCCAGTGCTCGTTGAGTCGTTCGCGGTCTTCCTGGTATTCCATGAACGGCACGGCGTAGCCGCAGGCGTTGGAGGTTCGGTCGAGATCGGCCACGATGATGGAACGTGCGCCGGCGTTCGCGTCGAAGGGGTGATCGAGCGACGCGTTGAACGAGTCGAACTCCGGGTCGTTGCGGCCTATGACTCGACCCTTTCCGTACAGACGGACGATGTTGGGCTTCCCCTCAAAGGCGCAGAACATGAAGGTGATGCGGCCGTTGTCGAGCACATGGGCGATGGTCTCGGCGCCGCTGCCCGTGAGGTCCAGATAACAAACCTGTTGAGGCCCCACGATTCGAAACGAGTCGTAGCCCTTCGGCGACAGGTTCACGCGGCCGCCCTCCGATGGCGCGGTTGCGACGAAGAACATGTGTTGGCGTTCGATGAACGCCTGCATCGGCTCGTTGATGGATTCGAAGGCGGTTCCCATCAGTCCGTTCTAGCGCCGCACTGCCGCTCGAGGGCCATCTGTACGTATTCGTTTCGTTATTCTAGAGTACTTGCCGTGAAATATGAGTATGTTTCAAACGGCGGACGGCGTGGTTGGTTTCGGGCGGCAGCAGCGATGGTGGTGACCGCGCTTTTGGCTTTGACCTTCGGGTTCGTGTCACCGGTCGACGCGGCCACAACGGTTTTGCGAAGCGGCACGCTGGATGCGGCCAACACGGCTGCTCCGCGGTGGGAACGAACCGACTTCACCCCGACAACCTCTGGACTCCATACCTTCGTCGTTGATTTCACCGAGCCCGGCTTTGCCCACGCCCGGCTCAAGGACACCGCCACCCGCACCAACCTGGCGATCGCCGACGACCGAAACGGGCCGTTGCGCCTCGAGGCAGAGCTGACTGTGGGCACTGCGTATTACC
>CAZGVQ010000452.1:2318-3633 GCA_964529355.1 uncultured Acidimicrobiales bacterium | reverse complement strand
GCCGATGCCCGATGGCCGGGGGTTTGCGTGTCTTGAACCCGCCGGGGACTCCGAGCGCCCCTAGCGCTCCTCTAGCGCGCGCCGCATCGCGATTCGAGGCCGGACATCGAGGCCCTGGGCGATTTCGGCATCTCGGATCATCGCTAACTCCGACCCGTCGGCCGGTGTTACTTCGACGAAGCCGAGATGTTCATAGAGAGGCCCGTTCCAGCTGAGCTCGGCAAAGGTGGTGAGGGTGATGCTGGTGAACTGCTGCGCTGTTGCCCACGCGAACACGTGCTCGATCAGGGCTCGCCCGAGTCCCCGACCCTGAAACGCCATGGCGACGCTGACCTGATGAAGGTGGGCCTGCCCGTCGGTGATCGAAGCTTCGGCATAGCCGGCGATCTGCGCATCGACCGTTGCGACCCAACAGGTTTCGCTCGCAATCGCGAGCCGGAGATCATCGGCCTCGGGCGGCGGAGCATTGGCGATGTCATCGAGTCCCGCCTTGGCGAAGCGGCGGCCGGCATCGACCTCAATGGCTTGAATGGCACCGATGTCGGCGCCGGTCGCCGCACGCAGTGAGTGCATAGAACCAATCTTGTCATGACGGCTTCGAAAGAGCTGTGCCGACGCGAGAGTTAGCCAATGTCGGCTCGCTCGGCAAGAATGGGCACTCCTTTCCCCACATCAAGGAACTATGTGTGAGAGAAATCGACGAAGTAGTACTCGGGAATCTGACCCTCATTGAGCCCGCCCGCCTTTCGGGCACGGTCACCGGCGACCTCGTTGTACAAGAGGGCGGTTGTGAGATCACCGGAATGGTTATCGGTTCGGTCACCATCATCTCCGGTGACGTGCTGATCAGCGGAACGGTTGGTCACGATGTCCTGAACCACGGCGGCAATGTGCGCATCGTGGGCACCGTGACCGGCGAGGTATACGGGCACACCAAGAACACCCGGATCGACTCGGGAGCTCAGGCCAGCTTTTCGCGCGAGCCGATCTCGTCGATACCCGCACCGGCACAGGCCTCCCAGACCGCCGGGATGGCACAGCCGTCACCGGTGGCCGAGTCGGCTGCTCACGGCAGCGAATCGGCCGAGGTCAGCGATGTCGCAGGCGTCGACCGAGCCACTGTTGCCGGTGTCGCTGGCGCCGGTGCCGTTGGCGCCGCTGGCGTAGGGGGAGCCGCAGCTGTTGCTTCGGCGTCGGGCGGACAAGGTTCGCAGCCACCGCAGACCCCGGCCACCGGCACGCCTGCGGCCTCCGCTCCTGCTGCCTCGACACCTCCCGCGTCTACTCCTCCAGCTTCGACACCTCCCGCGTCTAC
>CAZGVQ010000452.1:0-2218 GCA_964529355.1 uncultured Acidimicrobiales bacterium | reverse complement strand
CAGCTTCGACACCTCCCGCGTCTACACCTCCAGCTCAGGACGCGCCCGTCACTCCGACTGCGTCAGCCCCTGCAGCGTCTGCCGAGCCGGCGGCTCAGGCCGCTCCAGCAGCAGCTGCGCCAACCGCTCCGCCAGCCGCTCCGCCGTCCTCTCCGACAGCTTCGCCAGCGGCGTCGTCGTCCGCCGGGTCCAGCACCAGCTCCACCGAGTTTACCGACCTGGGATTCATCGAGAATCTGGCCGGATGGTTGCCAAGGATCGCCGACTGACCCTCGCAGTGCTCATCGAGTCGGTCGGTGCCTCTCGGGTAGCCGGTCTCGAATATCGCCGCGAAGAGTGGTATCACTGGAGTAGATGAACCCCAGACGTCGATCCCCCCGGCGTGTTTGGTCGATCGTTGCCATGGTGCTGGTTGCATCGGTGCTGACGATTGTTCCTGCTCGCCCCGCTGCTGCGGACAATGCGGTGCCCCTTGGCGATACCGCATGGGCACTGCCGAGCCTGGCGTCGGTTTCCCAGGCAAACGAGTACTTCGAGCATTTGTCCACCTCGGGGTATGACCAGGTATGGCTCTCGTACTTCAGTCTTGGCGGCCTTGAGATCAAGAACCGGCGCGGCGACATCGCAGCCGAGTTCGTCAATGGCCAGTTCGAACTCGACGCCGCCTACGCCGAGCAGGTCAACCGCATCCTCGACGCCGCCCAGGAGCACGATCTTGGCGTGGCCATGGTCGCCATGTGGGGTGTGTCGTATCTCAACGATGTCAATCCGCAGCGCTGCATCCTGAACGAGGGGCCGCTTCAGCGCGACAACGCGGAAAGTGTGGGTATCCAGCTCGATGAGTTCATCGGCGATCACCCTGCGCTCGATATGTGGGTACTCGGCGGGGACAACTGGTGTGACTTCACCCAGGACCAGGAAGATCCTCAGATCTGGGCCAACATGTCGGCCGGTCTTCGCCACGACGGCTCCACGCTGCCGATGGCGTATCACACGCCGGGCACCCGGGCCGGCCAGCAGAAGTTCATCAACGAACCCTGGGCCGAGGTCATCGCCGCCCAGACCGGTCACTGTGTGCCGAATCTCTTCATGAGGCTCGAACTCGAAGGGCTCCTCGATCTCACCGACAAGCCGGTAATCGCTGCCGAGATGCGGTACGAGGCAATCGCTCCAACCTTTACGCAATGCCCGGCGCACAGTCCCGATAATCCGGTACTTCCGTCCGACGTCATCGAAGATGTCGAAGGAGCGCTCGAAACCGGCGTCGACGGCATCGTTTACGGGCACAACGAGCGTTGGCAGTGGGGCCTCGGCTCCGATGGATCCACCGGACTCGGCTGGCAGTCGGTGAAGGACAGCTTCAACGCCCCCGGCGAGGTCGCGATGCTCGAGTATCTGGCCAACACACCCCGGCCGTTGCCGTCGATCCCCCGACCTCCCGACATCTTCGGCGCCGACGTGTCACCGCTCCAGGGCGAGGCGCCGCTCAACGTGGCCTTTCAGGTGTTCACTCACGACATCAACGACGACTCGCACTTCGTGCGGTGGGTTCATGGCGACGGCAGCGCGACCAACGGAACCCATCTGTTCCATCTGTATGAGGAAGAAGGCGTCTACGTAGCGTTCCCCGAGGCGGTCGAGCGCCATTCCGGAATCGTTGTCCAAGGCGATCCCGTAACCATCTACGTGGGCGAACAGAACTTCCCGGATCCCGAACCAGAGCCTGAACCCGAGCCAGAACCCGAACCTGAGCCGGAACCTGAGCCCGAGCCGGAACCAGAGCCAGTCGATACGGTTCGTCCTGAAGCCGAGATCGATGGTGTTTCCACCAAGGGTCGAACCCACACGATCTCGGGAACCGCGACCGACAACGAAGGCGTGCGGGCCGTGCGCATCCGTATCAAGGACAACGAAACCGATCTGTTCTGGCACAACAAGAAGCGCGAATGGGTCACCGGCCGAAAGTGGAACACCGCCAAGCTGACCTCGCGGGGCGCCGAATCGACGATCTGGAGCTTTCCGTTCTTTGAGGCTCGGGCCGGCGGTTCCGGCGATTACAAGGTCATCATCTCGGGTGTCGACACCACGAAGAACTTTGAATCCAAAGTGTGGGAGTCCATGAACTTCGGCTCTGCCAACTAGCCAACGTGCTACCCCAGCCGGCAACCGAGGTGGCCACACCTACGCTGCGGGTCGGCTGTGCGATGTGGGCGTTGCG
>CAZGVQ010000451.1:0-3633 GCA_964529355.1 uncultured Acidimicrobiales bacterium | reverse complement strand
GCTGCGCGCGAAGTGCTCGGAGTTCCGCCTCGGCTGCGTAGGCCCGAGATTGATCGATCTCGGCGAGCTGCAACTGCGACCCGATGAGACTCGTCAACTCAGTGAACGTACCGATGTCGAGCTGAGCTCCGGGGTTGGCCATCGCGTGGATGGTTCCGAGCGGAACGTCGTCGGACGCCAGCACGGCCACCGCGACATCCACCTGTTCTCCGGCCAACGACATGCTGTAGATCGTTGGCTTGGCCGTGCGCATCCGCTCGAGAACTGTTGCGGCGTGCTCTTCGACCTGGCGTTGCCAATCCACCTCTCCCCCAGCCTGGGCGACCAGGTTCTGCTCGGAGGTCACAGCAACGGTGCGCGCGTCGAGCAACTTCTGGGTGGTCTCGGCGATCTCAAATGCAGCCCGATCGGTCAGCCCTCGCCGCAGGTGCTGGTTGAGCCCGTTCAGGGCACGAAGCAGAGTTGTGGGATCGCTACTGGTCGGGTCGGCGCCGAGTCGGGCCCGACGGGATCGACGTATCACGCGCCGAGCCTCCCGAATCCTTCGGACTTCCGGCCGACCCCCACCGCAGCGGGTTGTTCAGGATCGTCGGGGTCATCGGACCCGGTTGACACAACGCGTTCGGGCAGATGCATAAGCGCGAACTTGTGACCGATGTCGGCGACCTTGTCGGGGTCGAGCACCGAGACAACTGCGCCCACGCCAAACGCCAGGGGCACGCTCCATGCGGCCGGTGTGGACATGATTGCCCTCGGCCAGCCAGCTTCGATGACCCCGAACAGCGTGAGTCCCACGGCGATGGTGGTGGCTGTTCCCCCCACCAACACCGTTGCCATCGCGCCTCGTTTGGTGAACCCCGTCCACCAGATGCCAAGAACCAGAAGCGGCCCGATCGACGAGGCGGCGATTGCCGTGGACCACCCGATGAGCACGTTGATATCGATCCCCTCCACGGCGATGCCCGCGGCGACCGAAACGGCTGCGCCAACCCACACCGCAAAACGGAACTGCGGAACGCCGGCGCCGAGGATGTCATGGCTGAGGGCACCGGCCATGGCGATGAGCAGTCCGGAGGCGGTCGACAGGAACGCCGCCGCAGCGCCCGCCGACACGATGGCCCCGACCAGCTCGCCGGTGAGACCATCGGCGATGCGCTCGCCCAGCACCACAGTGGCCGAGTCGGTGTTCCCGTTGCCGATCAGGCCCGGAGCAAAGATGCGGCCCGCGCTACCCAGCAGCGGCAACATTGCGTAGTACGGGGCGATGAGCGCCAGGACCCACAGGTTGGTGCGGCGCGCTTCTCGACCGGTGGGGTTGGTGTAGAACCGAACGACGATGTGGGGCAGAGCGATAAGGCCGAGCATGTTGGCCAGGAGCGACGCATAAGAGAAGTACAGCGTGTGTCCACCGCCGAGATCCTTGTCACCGAGCGGTGCCGCCCACTCCTCGCCGGTGAGCGGTTCGATTCCCTCCTCGAAGGGGGCGAGGGTGCCTTCGGACCACAGCAGTTCGGTTCCGGCGCCGATGAGATGGCGCCCTTCGGCGAGGTCGAGGCTCCCGTCAACAACCGCTCCGTCGACCACGCCATCGCCGACCACCGTGGCCGCCTCGAGCAGATTGAACGTGATCTCGTTGGGGTACTCGACCACCGTTTCGACCAGGAACGATGGAGTGTCTGGCGTGATGAGCGGCGGGAGATCACCCTCGACCCATTTCGCGCCAAGCACCATGAATGGCACCAAGATGCCCAGGAAAATAAAGAAGAACTGAAAGCCCTGCACAAAGGTGATGCCGCGCATACCTCCGGCACTCAGATTGGCGGCCACCAATACGCCCACGGCCACCACCCCGACCCAGTACGGAGCCCCGACCAACTCCCGGGTGATCACACCTGCACCTTTGAGTTGGGCCAACAGAAAGAACCAACTCGACACGATGACCGCCGCGGCGACGATCGGGCGCAGGCCGGGCGCGTCGAGTCGGCCGACGATGAATTCGGGGATCGTGTAGGACCCGAAGCGACGCACCGGCGCCGCGATGAACAGCGATAGAAGGAGAAAGCCGATGGTCCACCCCACCAGGGTCCACAACATGTCGACGCCAAAAACCAGAATGAGCGCCGGCACGCCCAGGTAGCTGGCCGCCGACATTGCTTCGCCACACACGGCGAACGCGTTCCACACCGGGTTCACGGCCCGAGAGGCCACGAAGAAATTTGAGGTGGTTCGCGCGTGCCGGGTTCCGGCGGCGCCGAGAATCACGGTAAGCGCAACAACGAAGATGGTTGCAATGGCAGGGATCATCGATCGAGCCGCGAGACTCGCCACTCCTGTTCGATTCGCAGCGAGCGGCGTTCATGAAAAGCAGCGATAAGCACCACGGTGAACAACACCACAGGCCCGAGGAGCAACCACGGAAGCGGGAGGAACCCAAACGGGCGCCAGGTTCGGGTAGCCGGGAAAAACTCGAACAGCAGTGGCAGCGAGGCGACCGGGGCAAACAGTCCGAGTACCAACATCAACGACAGCCGCCGCTGAGCGTGAAGAAGTCGAAGAACGTCGTCGGTCTCGACGGTGTAGCCCCGAACGTGACCGCCAAAGGAGCGCGCTCGGTCGTGGCGGCGCGCCAATGCGGTTTTGGGATGGAGCACCACCCGCCGTCGGTCGGGTCGCTCCTCTTCGGCTGGGTCGGCTACTGGATGTTCGTCGCTGGGCTCATCCATATCAGTCGTCTCGAGCGAAGTGGTCCTCGAGCAAGCGAGTGTACCGACGACTGACCGGGAGTTCACGACCCGCTATTTCAACCGACCGCGCGCCAGCCTCGGTACGAACGCGAACGATTGCTGAGGCCCGCACCAGGTAACTGCGGTGAATGCGCAAAAACCCACAGGCCGACCAGGCCGCCGTGAGTGATGAGATCGATTCGCGTACCAGGTGCGACTCGTCATCGTTGGTGTGGATCCGAACGAGGTCCCCGGCTGCCTCGACGATGAATACCTCATCGCGGTCAATCGTGTAGGTCTTGTTTCCGCGACGACACGTGAGCGCGGTGAAGGAGTCTTTGCCGTGCGGGTCGCCCGGCGAGTCACGCATCACCCGCCGGATTGCCTGGTCGAGTCGGCTCTGGTCCACCGGTTTGAGCAGGTAGTGACAGGCCTGAAGGTCGAACGCATCGACCGCGTAGTGGTCGTGCGCCGTCACGAATGCGATGGCCGGCGGGTTCTTGTAGTTCTTCAGCAACCTGGCGAGTTCGACACCGTTGAGGCCGGGCATCTGGACATCGAGGAACAGCGCGTCGATGTCGGGCCGATCGGCGAGTATCTGCAGCGCCTGGGTGCTCGACTTGGCCGACAGTACCTCGCATACGTCCTCGGCCTGCTCGAGGAGCCGGGCCAGATCGTTGCGCGCCAAGTCTTCGTCATCGACCGCTAAAACCGTGATTCCAGACATCCCCAAAGTACCCCCTGTCCACTGTGACGCCGGTCCCAAGCAGGCGCAACCGGTAGCCGGTAAGCGAACGCTCAGAACCGCTTAACGGTTCGCTAGGCGGGAAGTTGGCGCCGTCAAAGACAAGGTACCGCTCTGCCCTTGCCAGCGGCTTGTCGAGTGATGTTTAGTCCGCATCACCTTAAG
>CAZGVQ010000450.1:0-3635 GCA_964529355.1 uncultured Acidimicrobiales bacterium | reverse complement strand
ATCGCGCAGTATGCGACGGCCAATAATCGTCCGGTGTTCATCGGGGAGTTCGGCGTGATCCGCAACGGCGACAACGCCACCAGGGTCGACTGGACGGCCCATGTGCGCTGGCGAAGCCAGGAGCAGGGATTTGCTTGGGGTTACTGGGAGTTTGGCGTCGATTTCGGCGTCTTCGACCGGGGGACCTGCCAGTGGAACCAGTCGCTTCACAATGCACTGATTCCGTTCCCTTCGGCCCCGCTTGACGCCAACGGCGTGGGCTGCAGCTAGCCGCCGATCACCCTCTACTCACTCGTGTCGGTGGAGAACGTCACCGAAGGGCGGCGAAGAGCTCCTCGACACTCGTCGGGGAGTCTGGCGCGATCGCTACGTAGCAGTCCTTTCCATCCTGGCTTCCCTTGATGAAGGGACCCATCCCGGCAACCGCCGGAGGGCCACCTCGTGGAAGCTTGTCGACCAGCTCAAGCTTTACTCCGAACTCCGATCGAGTTGTTGTCCACGTTCGCTTGGACTCGGACAACGCCACACGACCGTCGCTCTCGTAGCGCTCGAAGTTCGCCTTGATCTCTTCCATGAACTTGTCAAGGAAGACCTGTCCGGCGGCCATCCCGAGCTGGCCGGCTGCCTTGCTAGCAATCCGCTCGGCTTCCAGGGCCGCACCCGTGGACATGTGATCATTCAGGTCACCGGCGATTTGGCCGTGGCGCATTGGCGATATGGTCCCCGGCTCCCAATGGGCGCCGCCTTTCCCCAGATGGCCGAACCACATCTCTTCGCCAGCCAATTCCAACACGTACGTGTACGCCAGCGACGTCATGCCTTTTCGCCAACCAACAACTACTGACAGCATTTGTACTACCCGCCTAGTAAATTTGCGTGTCCTTGTGACGCGCCGGCACAAGTAAATCAGCAGCAAACGAATCAGGTCCAGTCGGCGGACCAGGCCCGCCAGAGTGACCGCCACAACTTGGTAGTGCAGCGCACGCAGCCAACGGCGCTGGCTGGGGCTAGCCGCGGTCGACCCCAAGCGCGGTTACGGACGTTTCCGGCGTCTTTTCGGGACTTTCGGGGCGCCTTATGAGCGTAAAGCGGTCGTTACAAGTTGATCCAGGTGCTCAGCGCTTGGGCCAAGATGCCGATACGTTCTGGTATATGGGTGCCCCAGTAAACTCGATCCCGAACGACGCGCCTGAGCCGATTTCGGGCGGCTACGAGCTGCCCGGTAACCCCGCTCCGCAGCAGTCGCCAGATCAGACTCCTCCTGAACAGTCCGTAACCCCGCGACCGGTCGGCTCGCGTACCACGAAGCTGTTGGGTGGCGTCGGCAGGGGATTCATCAGCACCGGCGTGCTGATTCTGCTGTTTGTGGCCTACCAGCTATGGGGCACCGGCATTCAAGAAGCGCAGGCCCAGAACGAGCTGCGCTCGGATTTCGAAGACACCCTCGAAGAGGCGCAGCGACTTCTGCCCTCACCGCTCACAACCGCCGCACCGTTTGTTATCGGCGACGATGCCGAGGGCGCCGCCGACGAGGACGAGGCCGAGGAGACCGACGAGTTCCCCGAGAACGATGATCCGGTCCTCGACGAAAACACCGAGGTCGCCGCACCGGCCACCGAGATTCCCGAAGAGTGGCTGGCCCTGTTGTTTCCCGAAGGTGGCGAGGAAGTCGCTTCCATCGAGATCCCCAAGATCAACGTCGACAAAGTCGTGGTCGAGGGTGTGCAGGTTGCCGACTTGCGAAAAGGTCCTGGTCGCTACTCATCCACTGCCGTTCCCGGCGAAACCGGAAACGCCGCGATCGCTGGTCACCGCACCACCTACGGTGCGCCGTTCCACGACATCGATCAGCTGGTGCCGGGCGACGAGATCATCGTCACCAACATCCTCGGCCGGTTCACCTATGAAGTGATCGCCCAGCCCACCACCGATCGGGTTGGATTCTGCGATTCCTTCGTACCCGGCGATCAGTCCGAAAGCGGGCTCGACGGCGAGGGCGAGTTTGGCCACTTCATCGTCGACCCAAGCGACACTTGCGTGTTGGACGACTGGGGCGACAATCGTCTCACTCTCACCGCATGTCACCCGAAGTTCAGCGCTCGCCAGCGCATCGTCGTAACCGCTGTTCTGGTTGGCGAGCCGGTCGATGCCCCCGACCGCATCGAGCCGATCGTGGCCGAAGAACTCGGTGCCGATGAGTTCGTCGATGAGTCCGAGGCTGCCGGAAACCCCGGTGACGCCGTTGGTGCCGACCCGAGAACCGGCGAGATTTCAAGCGAAGAACCCACTGAGGACACCGGCGACTCCGACACCGATGAAGCGGTGGCGGCAGGCAGCGACTTCACCGAAGACAACTCACGGACCGTCGTGACCGCCGAGGACCTCGATGAGGGTCTTGGCTGGGACTACTCGGCGCTCCAGCCGGCCGTTCTCTGGATGATCGCCGCACTCGTCGTGTGGTTTGTGGTTGGCATGGTCGCCAAGGCATGGCGCAAGTGGCCGACCTATGCCCTGGGTATCGTTCCCTTCGCGATCCTGTTGTTCACCAGCTTCGAGCAGATCGACCGACTTCTTCCCGCCTACTAATCCTGGGATTCTGCCCGGACCGGCGGCCCGTCGAAGGGTACGGTCGGGAGCACGTATGGAACCGTGGATTGATTCGGCGCAGTTGGTTGTCCTCGGCGGACACGGCGTCGTAGGTCGATGGCCGGGCGTTTTGCTGGTGCTCGGCACTGACGCCGATGCGGCCGAACTCATTGGTCTGCTGGGCGATGGTGAAGCGCCGCGTCCTGAGGTGATCCGCGAGCGGGTCGAGTCGTTTGATGAATCGATCCCGGTGGCCTTGGTGATCGAGCAGGTCGGAACCGAGAACGTGTGGGTCCTGGCGAAAGGGATCGACTGCTACTCCGACGGGGTTCCCGTCGGGACCAACGGCGAAACCATCGCCATCGAATCCTGGCTGGCCATCGGCACCACTGAGCCTCGCTTTCGGCCTCATCGCTCGGTTTCCCTTGCCCGCGGCCTGGTGCCAGGCCGCGGCGTGGTGCTGTATCGCAGCACCGGCAAAACCAGCGAGACCGGCGGAGGCGTTGTCGCGTCGCTGGAGCCGAGTCGGTTGCAACGATTTGTGACCTTCGACGACGGCTTGAGGTATTTGCTCGACAAGAAATATCTGTTGGGCCGAGAGGTCAAGGCCGATTCGTCAGTGGCGTCGATTGTGCTCACCGATGCCGACAACACGGTGTCGCGTGCCCATGCCGAACTCGCTGTCGAGGACGAGCGGGTCTATCTGACCGACCTGGGTAGTACCAACGGCACGCACCTGCTCGATCCAGCCACCGCCGAATGGTCCCGTCTGGTGCCCAACGTACCCACGGTGCTCGCCGCAGGATCCCGGGTGGCGGTGGGAGGCCGGCAGTTCGTGTACGACCTTGAGGTAGACGGCGCCTGATTCGGCCTTGTCGTCGATGGTTTCAGCGAGACTGTCATACCCCCTCGGTAGTTTGTGATCTATGACATTCATTGCGGGTGGTTCTCGGGTTTCGGGGGCGTCTGATTCTTTCGATGACATCTTTGCGGCCGCTGCTTCTGGTGGTGCTGGTGCTTCTGGCGATGATGGTGCGCGCTATTTGGGG
>CAZGVQ010000449.1:0-3654 GCA_964529355.1 uncultured Acidimicrobiales bacterium | reverse complement strand
CGATTAGCACGATGGAAGGCCCCTACTCCGCCCGCTTACCATCTAGCTCGTTTGGGAGAGAAAACCCAGTGAGCGTTTGCTGGTCGGAGGACTGTCGATGTCCGAAATGCCCGCGGCTCATCCAATGCCGCTGCGTGTGGTCTCGGGTGCAGAGCAATCTGGCGTGAAGGTCCGGGAATCTACCTATGACCTTCGAGCACACTCCCGTCATGGTCGACGAGATTTTGTCGATCTTTGACGAGGTGCCCGCTGGGGTAGTGCTCGACGCCACGCTCGGTGGCGCAGGCCATGCGGTGGCTCTGCTCGACCGCCGGCCGGAACTTCAGCTGGTAGGACTCGACCAAGATGACGAGGCTCTTGCTGCCGCCCGAACCCGCCTCGCTCCGTTTGGCGACCGGGCGCAGACCGAGAAGGCACGGTTCGATCAACTCGGAACCCACCTCGACGACATGGGGCATCATGAGATCTCGGGCTTTCTCTTCGACCTCGGCGTGTCCTCTCACCAGATCGACATGAGCGAACGCGGGTTCAGCTACCGGAGCGACGGGCCACTGGACATGCGAATGGACCAACGGGGCGGTCGGACCGCCGCCGACGTGGTGAATACCGTGGACGAACGGGAGCTTGCCGACATTTTGCGGAGCTACGGCGACGAGAAACACGCGCTCCGTATCGCCAAGGCCATCGTGGCGGCACGACCGCTCTCTACCACCACACAGCTGGCCGAGATCGTTCGCGAGGCGACCCCCGCACGCGATCGGCGTCGCGGCGACCCTTCGAAGCGGACCTTCCAGGCGCTGCGGATCGAAGTCAACGATGAGCTCAACATTCTTGAGGGCGCGCTCGATGATGCCCTCGACCGACTCTGCGTTGGCGGGCGGGGAGCGGTGTTGGCCTACCACTCGGGCGAGGACCGCATCGTCAAGCGTGCTTTTCGCAATCGGGTCGACGTCGATGATCTTCGTCTGCCGGTGCCACTCGACAACGAAGAATTCTCGTTGCTCTGGAACGGCTCGAGGAAACCCACCGAAGACGAGAACAGTCTGAACCGGCGGGCGGCGAGCGCTCGTCTCCGCGGTATCGAACGGGTTGCGGTCGCAGCATGAGTAGAAACGCGACGGCGAGAAAATCCCCACCGAAGACCTCGACACAAGGCCATCAACGAAGCGACCCAACGAAGCGGATTCAGCTTCGGGCCATCGATTCGCCACGCGTCTGGTCCCTTGGCGCGCTCGGCGTTTTCGCCTTCATCATGCTCTTCGGGGCGCTCCTTGGTGCGGTGGTCGTGCAGACCGGCGTGGTCCAGCACCAGGTAGAGAAAGACGAACTCGCGGACCGAATCGCCGAACAGAGCGAGATGCAGGATCGTCTGTCGCTTGAAGTCTCTCGGCTTGAGGCGCCGCAACGAATTCTCTCCGAGGCGCGCGAGCGGCTCGGGATGGTTGCGCCCGACAACCGGCCCTACCTCCCGCCGGTGGTTCCCGACGATCCTTCGACGCCGGTACCGCTGCCGCCTGTCTCTCCCTTTGGACCCTCGGAATGATGAGCGCCTGACGTGACGACCATTCAACGACCACCCACCCGGCGGAAGCCGGCCAGCAGCCAGCGTTCGTCCGCCCGTCGGGCGCCAAAGAAGTCCGCCCCGCGTCGCCGTGGTGGCAAAGCGCCGCGCATTCATCCACGCCGCATGATTGTGCTCATCCTCACCGTCGGCCTTGCCGGCGCGGGCTTGCTCTTTCAACTGGTGCGAGTACAGGCCCTCGGTGCCGAGCAGTATCTCAGCTATGGCGAGTCTCAGCGGCTTCGCTCGGTCGAGATCGCAGGTGGCCGGGGTCGCATTCTCGATCGGTCGGGCGTTGCGCTTTCGGTCTCGCTTCCCACCCCCACCATCGCCGCCGATCCTCGACTTATGACCGATCCTTCGGGTACGGCGGCGGCGCTGGCCCCGCTCGTGGGCGTCGACGCCGCGACCCTGGAGACCCGGTTCGTCAGGCCCGGCAGCGCGTTCGCATACGTGTCCCGGCAGGTTTCCGATGAGCTCGCGGCCGAGGTGATGGCCCTCGATCTGCCGGGCATATACACCTACGAAGAAGCGGCTCGGTACAACCCGCTCGGTGACTCCCTTGCCCGGAGCGTTCTCGGGCGGGTCGACACCGACCACAGCGGTGTGAGCGGTCTTGAGCTTGAGTTCGGCGACGAGCTCCGCGGTACACCCGGCGAGCTGCTCTTCGAGCGCGCCAGAGACGGCACCGCGATTCCCGGCGGTCTCTATGAGCTCGAAGACGCAGTCCAAGGCTCGGACCTGCAGATCTCGATCGACCGGACCCTCCAGTTCGAGACCGAACGCCTCCTCCAGCAACAGGTCGCAGACACCAACGCTGATGGCGGCGTCGTCATAATCATGGTGCCCGGTACCGGCGAGATTCTCTCGATGGCATCGGTCGACCGCACCGACGACGGTCGGGTGGTCGTCACCGGCGAGAACCGGGCGCTTACCTGGATCTATGAACCCGGCTCGGTATTGAAGCCCGTGACGTTCGCGGGTGTCTTCGAGAACGACCACGCCGATCTCGACAGCTTCTCCAACGTTGCCTATGCGAAGACGATCTTCGACAAGGAATTCACCGACGATCACTTCCACCACGAAGAATGGTGGTCGCCCATCGACATCATGAGGGAGTCCTCCAACATCGGCACGATTCAGTGGGCCGAGAAGCTGGGCGATGAGGGCCTCTATTCGACCCTCACCGACTTTGGGTTCGGCAGCCAGTCGACCCTGCGCTTTCCCCACGAAGAGCGCGGCCTGCTTCGCGAAGTCGACGGCTGGTCGGGAACCTCGCTTCCGAGTATCGCCATCGGTCAGGGCATCGCCGCCACGCCGCTGCAGGTCATCCAGTCGTTCAACATCATCGCGAACGGTGGGGTGTACGTGCCGCCCAAGCTGGTAATGGGCACACTGTCGCCTACCGGCGAGCTGCGCTCTCCGCCCTATGAGCCAAGCCGACGAATCATCGAAGAGTCCACGGCCGCCAGCCTGACCACCATGCTCGAGTCGGTTGTCGAGTCGGGTACTGGCCGTGCGGCAGCGATCCCGGGCTACCTCAGCGCTGGAAAGACCGGAACCTCGTGGAAGCCGCAGCCGGGAGGCGGTTATCAGGACGAGAACGGCCAGTTCCACTTTGTTGCCACCTTCGGCGGATTCCTTCCTGCCGATGATCCGGCCGTGTCGATCCTGGTGGTCATTGACGAACCGCGCGGTTTGGAGAGCGAGATCTCCGGCGGAAAGGCGGCGGCGCCACTGTTCGCAAAGCTCTCGCGTTACACCCTCCAGCATCTGCGTGTGCCGCCATCGATCTCGTCGGAAGCCGTCGATGCTGGCGCTGGCACCGTGACCGGCGAGGACGGCCGAGTTCGCACCGAGACCGAGACCGAACGCCGGGCGCGAGAAGCACGCGAGGAACGAGAGCGGGCCGAAGCCGAGGCAGCCAGAAGGCGAGCCGAGGAAGCTGCCGCCGAAGCCGAAGCCGAAGCCGAAGCCGAAGGCTCAGAGGACTCCGAGGACTCAGAAGACGGCGCACCGCCGGACGGCGAGTCCGAGCTCGTCGACCCGATAGAACAACCCGAACCGCCCGCCGACTCGGCCGAGCCCGAGGC
>CAZGVQ010000448.1:0-3655 GCA_964529355.1 uncultured Acidimicrobiales bacterium | reverse complement strand
GGTTCGCCCTGGACCCTTGTCGTCTCGACGGTTGGTTCGCGCCTCGGTCGCGAAGTACAAGATCGAGGGCTCGGCAACCGGGTAGTCGTTCGTGAAGAATCTCCGCTCACCGCCGCCGATCTCCAGGGCGGCCTGCCCCGACAAGCCACCCTCGATCTCTATGCGGCGGCCGACGTGATGATCCTGCCTTCGGTGGTCGAGGCATCGCCCACGGTGTTTCACGAGGCCTTCGCCGCCGGGTGCCCGGTAATTACCACTACGACGGCGGCCTCGGGGGTTGTCGACCACCTCCACAATGGGCTGGTCATCGACGGCCGTGACCCCGAAGGGATCGCTGCCGCGCTCGCGCGCCTCGATGAGGACACCACTTTGCTCGCCCAGCTCAGGAGTGGCGCGGCAGAAGCTGGCAAAGCGGTTCCCCACTGGAAAGACATTGCAGCACAGACCCGCGAGGTCTACGAGGCGGCGATCGACGCACATGCCACCGCTATGACGAGCAGCAATCGCTAGGTTACGCGTCGCTTCGCCAGCTTCGAATCCGGTTCGCTCCGCCGAGAAGGTCGACCGAACGAGCCGCGCCGTACGCGGCGTAGAGCACCGCGAGTGGCGCGACTAGCCGAAGGTCTCGTCGACGCCAGGCGGTCATCGCAGAGGGGAGACCGACCACCATCGACAGTGGCACTGCGGCGGCCATGAGCCATTCGGCGCGACGGCGTCGCCATGCAGCGAGGACCCCAACCGCAAGGAGCACCGCACCCACCAGAAACCCGAGACTAAAGAGTTGTGGATTGCGTCCGTTTCGGACCTGTCGGCCATCGGCCTCCACTGCGCCGTACGCCTGGTGATTCGCATGCCAGAGCTGCTGCCGATAGAACTCGCTCAGGGTGGCCGGTTCTCCGAGATGAACCACCTGCATGCCCGGCGCACCGACGAGGCCGAAGTCTCCGACCCAGGCACGGAAGGCAAACTCGGCGTCCTCGCCGGTTGGCAGTCGCTCGTCGAACCCTTCGAGCGCGTTGAAGGCCTCGCGGGTACACACCATGTTGCGGGCCGTGATCAGCCGGTAGGCGATTTCCGAGGATAGAGATCCGTCGGATTCATACTCGAGTGCCTCGAGTTTCGAGTCGCCGTGGGCCTGCCACCCGCGCTGCACCCACGTAGGCTCCGACGGCCCAGTGGTGGGCCAGCCGGCTACCACAAGCTCCTCCGCCTCCAACGCCGTGACCGCCGACGTCACCCAGCCGGCCGTCACCCGGCAGTCGGCATCGATATAGCCGAGCCACGGTGAATCGGTTGCCACCGCAGCAGCGTTTCGAGCCTCCGGAATGCTCGTTCCTGGAACTTCAAGAATCCGGTCGAAGCCCAGTTGGGCGGCAAGCGCAACCGTGCCATCGGTGCTTCCGGCATCGACGATCACGAGTTCCAACTCCACATCGCACTGGTCGACTTCGGCTCGTACCGCATCGAATGACTCCATCAACCCCGGAAGGTTGGTTTCCTCGTTCAGCGTCAGGATAAGGATCGACAGTCGACGTCGACCACGTACCACGCGTTCATCCTTCACCACTACTGCACTTCCCGCCTATCCCGCCTAGCAGACTCTGGTTCTCGTGACGCCAGTGTGCCATACTCGGGCAAGCACGAAAAGTACTGAAACACACTGAATCGGCGCCCTGTTTGCTGGCACCGAATCGCGGGATTGGTGGCGGGTCATGCAAACGAAAGATGCGCGCGTAGCCGACGTTCGGTCGGACGGTCCTGCTGTCCCACACCCGTTTGTCACGATCATCGTGCCCCTCCTCAACGGGGCCAGCTACCTCGCAGGTTGCCTCGACCACATCGCCGCGCTCGACTACCCCCGTCGAGACCTCGAGGTGCTCGTTGTCGATGGACAATCGTCGGACGACGGACCACTCCTCGCGTCACGCCTGCTGAGAAGCCACGGCCTGGTCGGTAGCGTCATCAGCAACCCGGGTCGATCGATTTCGTCCAACCTGAATGTCGGCCTCGGCCACGCCAGGGGGTCGGTGATCTGTCGGGTCGACGTCAAGAGTCGAATACCGAGCAATTATCTTCGCGATGCGACCGCGCTTCTCGCCGAATCAGATACCACCGTTTGGGTCGGAGGGGGCATCGTCGCGGTAGCCACCGCGCCAACAGCCATCGGACGAGGCATCGCACGCGCCCACAACAACCCGGTCGTCATGGGTGGCGCTGGCTACCGGCTACGTCGTGCCTCCGGCGGCGCCGAGACGGTCTACCTGGGAACCGGTCGGGCGGAAACACTTCGGGAGATCGGAGGCTGGGGGACCGACCTGGCGATGAACGAAGACTATGACCTCTGTCAGCGCCTTGGTGGCGTGTCATCGGTCTGGTTCGACGACCGCCTCACCGCACAGTGGCTCGCCCCGGCGTCAGCCACCTCGCTCATCTCGCGCTATCAGGGCTTTGGGCGCAGCAAGGTCACCTACTGGCGATCACGGGGCACGAAACCAGCCGCCCGACAGACTGCACTGCTCGTCACTCCTGCGCTTGCAGCCGGGATCGCGGCTCTCCTCACTCGTCGGCACTCTGCCACTGCAGTGGTGCGAGCGGGAGCCCTCGTCGGAATCTCTGCGCTACTCGGTATCGACGCGGCGTTCGGCCCCGACGAGAACACCTCGTTGCGCGAGCGCTCTGCCGCCGCGCTTGTGGCCGCCCCCCTTATCGGCGGCGGCTGGCTGAGCGGAGTTGTCCTGGAGATCTTCAACCGACCGCCGGCGAAGCCCGTTGAACAGCCCGCATTGGTCGCCCGACCATGACCAGGCTGCACGTCTGCGTTCTTACCGCCGACTTCCCCCGGACTGGCGCACCTGACGCCGGCGCGTTTGTCCACACACTCTGGAGCGAGGCTCAATCCCAAGGGGCCAAGGTAAACGTCGTCGCCCCAACCCGCTATCCGATTCGCGCCACGCGCTCGGGCATCGAAAGCGGACTTCGCGTTTCGCGCCCTGGCTATTTCACACCCGGAGTCGCTGCGCCGTTCGCAGCCCACCGCCGCCGCTGGAGTCTCCGCGGCTGGACCAACGCGGCAGCAGCAAGCGTCGCCGGTCAGGAGTTGCCCGACGTGTTCTTCGGCCAGTTCCTCTTCCCGGCAGGGCAAGCAGCCAGTCTCCTGGCAGCCCGGTTCGATCGACCGTCATTTGTCGAGATCAGCGAGAACAGCACAGGAATCGACGGGTGGTTCCACGCTCACTCAAAACAGGAGGTCCAAGATCTTCTGCTCAGCTTTACCGGAATCATCGCCGTGTCGGACGAGCTTGCGGCGATGCTCACCGAGAACTTTGGGGTTCCTGCCGGACGCATCCTCGTGTCGCGCAATGGCATCGATCATCGCCTGTTCGCCCCCGGGGGTCCACGAGCCGAAGAAGAGCCGCCAGCCAGCCACCAACCAATTCGCACCGTCACCGTGGCCCGCCATCATCCGGTGAAGGGTGTGCAACTCGTCGCCGACGCGATCGATTCGCTCGATGGCGTTCGCGGACTCTTTGTTGGCGATGGCCCACACCCTCCCACCGGTGACCGGATCGAACTCTGTGGTTCGGTCGCCCACGACCGGATTCCCTCTCATCTTCGTCGAGGCGACATCTTCGTCCTGCCTTCGACCAGCGAGGGT
>CAZGVQ010000447.1:0-3658 GCA_964529355.1 uncultured Acidimicrobiales bacterium | reverse complement strand
GGATGCAACCAGGCGTTCTGCCTTTTGGCATCGGCGATTGCCGAACCGGGCGACGAAATCGTCCTGCCCACTCCCTTCTATTTCAACCACGACATGTGGCTGCGTCTCGATGGCATCGAGCCGGTGCATCTCGAACCGGCGGACGGCTTGGAACCCACGGTGGCTGAGGCCAAAGAACTGTTGACCGAGCGCACCCGAGCCGTGGTGCTGGTGAGCCCGGGCAATCCAACCGGCTTCATCATCTCGCCCGAGACCCTCGCTGCGTTCGCGGACTTTGCAGTGCGCAACGATCTGTTGTTGATCGTCGACGAGACCTACCGGTCGTTTCGCGGCACCGCTGAACCTGCTCACCGGCTCTACTCCAACGACGGCTGGGCTGATCATGTTGCCACGCTTCATTCGTTTTCGAAGGACCTGGCCATACCCGGCTACCGGGTCGGCGCCGTCGTGGGCCACCCCGACCTCCTGGCCGAAACCATGAAGCTGCTCGACTGTGTTGCCATCTGTGCGCCGCGCATCGGACAAGAAGCGGTGATCACCGGGCTTCGCGACGCCACCGAGTGGCGAGCCCAACAGGCGGCCCGCATCGGCGACGCCCAGAAGGTGTTCGAATCGGTGATGGCCACCGAGCCGGGCGGTTTCGTGCTCGAGGCATCGGGCGCCTACTTCGGCTGGGTACGGCATCCCTTTGCAGACGAGCCCACCTCGTCGGTCATTCGACGCCTGGTGGCCGAACTCGACATTCTCGCCATACCGGGCGATGCGTTCACCCCAACCGACCAACGGTTCCTTCGGATGAGCTTCGCTAACCTCAGCCCCGACCAACTCATCGAGCTCGGCAGTCGACTCGAAACCATGCGACCAATCGGCGTCGAGACGTAGCGGCACAGTTCGTGAGAACCAGCGCTGTGGAATTGCGCTCCAAACGGAGTAGCTTTTTGGCTCATGGCCGGACAAAAACGCATCGTCAAAATCGTCGCGATCATCGCTGTGCTGTCAATGGTCGTGAGCGTGCTTGCCGCAATCATCGCAGTGGCCGCAGGAGGCTAGACACGACATGGCAACCGACAAGCGCGAGCGCCAGCGCGAGAACCGCGCCCGCCGACAGGCCGAAGAAGAGATAGAACGGTCGAAGAATCAGCAGTCGGCCACGATCCAACGGTTCGGAATTCTGGCGGCGATCATCATCGCTGTGTTGATCGTGGCGTTCTTTCTGTTTGGCGGCGACGACGATTCCGACGGTGTCTCGGTCGGCGACGACCAGGCGCTCCTCAGCCAGGATGAGCTCGACCAGCAGGCGATCGATGACGCCATCGAAGAGCCGGTGGAAGACCTCGAAATCGAAGACGACGAAACCACCGAAGAAGAGCCGGCCACCGCAACCGACGCGGCTGCACTCTTCCCCGCCGACGGCGATTGCCCACCCGAGGATGGTTCGGGCGACCGGACTACCTCGTTCCCCGCACCCCAGCCGCTCTGTATCGATCTCGACGCCACCTACACCGCCGACGTGGTCACCAACGTTGGCGACTTCACCATCGAGTTCGACACGCAGCGGGCACCGGTAACCGTCAACAACTTCATCACCCTGGCCCGACATCGGTTCTACGAGGGCGTCAACTTCCACCGAGTGATCTCGGGATTCATGATTCAGGGCGGCGACGCGGTTGGCACGCCACCCGGCACCGGCGGCCCCGGCTACCAGTTCATCGATGAACCACAGGGTGGCGAAGGCCCCTTCTATGAGATCGGCTCGGTGGCCATGGCCAACAGCGGTCCCAACACCAACGGCAGCCAGTTCTTTGTGGTTACCGGGCCCTCTGGAGTGTCGCTCCCCGACCAGTTCAACCGGTTCGGAACCGTCACCGAAGGCTTCGAAACCATCACCACCATCGAGGCGATCGAGACCGACGGAGGCGATGCACCGCTCACCGCCATGACGATCGAGTCCATCACCATCACCGAAAGCTGATGCGTTCCGGCTCTTCGATGGCTGAGTCCGCTGATGACTGAAACGCGACCGGTAGAGCCGCCCACCACCCCGTGGGTGTTTCCGCCAGTCGATCATCAGGACGACGACGAGCTGTTGGCTATCGGCGCCGACCTCGAGCCCGGCACGATCCTGGCGGCCTACCGTCAAGGCATCTTCCCCATGCCGGTGAAGAACGGCGGTGATATTGGCTGGTGGTCGCCCGAGCCTCGAGCGGTTCTTCCGCTCGATGAGCTGAAGGTCAGCAAATCGCTTCGACGCAGTTGTCGGCGGTTCGAAACCACCATCGACCAGGCGTTCGAACAGGTCGTCGAGCAGTGCGCTGATCCATCTCGCCCGCATGGTTGGATCGACGAGCAGATCCGAGCGGCCTACACCCGGCTTCACAAGCTGGGCTGGGCGCACAGCGTGGAGACCTGGGACGGCGATCAGCTCGTCGGCGGTCTCTACGGCGTCAGCATCGGCGGCCTCTTCGCTGGCGAGTCGATGTTCCATACCGCCACCGACGCATCAAAGGTTGCGTTGGTCGCGCTGGTCGAGGCGCTGAGCGACGGACTACCCCGCATACTCGACGTGCAGTGGAACACCGAGCATCTCTCGAGTTTGGGGGTCATCAGCCTGCGGCGGCGCGACTATTTCGAACTTCTCAATGTGGTGCTCCCCACGCCATTGCCCGAGGTGTTCGTGTCATCACCCAGCTCGGATTCTCGCCTACAGCAGTAGGCTGTGGGCTGCCTTTTTCTTTATTTCCGGCATCGCTCGCCGATGGAGAAACAATGAATTCTCGTTCCATGATCGCCATTGGCCTCGGTGTTGTCGGCCTTATCCTCGGTGTCATCGCCGCCGCGTCTGGCTCCGGCATCCTTGCCGTTCTCGCTGGCCTCGCCGCCGTTGGCGCCGGCGGAACCGGCATGCTTCCCGACGCCATGGGCGCCGAAGCTTCTGGCGAAGCAAAGTCGGTCGCCGAACTCGAAGAAGCGTTGGCATCGCAGGTGCAGGCCCGTATCGCCGCCGAAGACGCAGTTAAGAGCCTCGGATCGCAGCTCGCGAAAGCCCAGAACCCTCTTGAGGGCACCGCAGAAGCTGCGGAATCGGTGGTGAACAGCAAGGCGATTCTCACCGATCCCGAGACCGGCCTGTTCACCGAGGATTACTTCAATGTGTCCATCAATGCTCGCATTGCTGCTGCCCGTCGCCATCTGCGCCCGGTAGCTATTGCGGTTGTCGAAGTCGTTCGCCTCGGCTCTGATTCACCCGAGTCGGCCGATGCCAACCTGGTCGCCAACGCCATCACCAAGACGCTTCGTGAGGCCGATACCTCGTGTCGGATGTCCGATGGACGCTTTGGGCTGGTCCTCGAAGACACGCCCGAAAACGGCGCCATCTGGACGGTCGAGCGGATCCGTCGTGAGATCAACGAACACGAGAGCGACCTCACCATGTGGGCCGGCGTCGCCTGCTACCCGAGTCATGCGTTCGACTCGGCCAACCTGCTCCTGCAAGCCACCTCAGCGCTCAAGGGCGCACGCGAGTGGCAACAGGATCGCATCGAAGTAGCCAACCCCTCCTAGCCAACGTCACACAAAAAGTTAACCAAAGGTGCCAGGCACCGGAGGTTAACTTTGGCGGGGGAACCTTGGGCGGGTGTACCAGCGGCCGCTGAAGCGC
>CAZGVQ010000446.1:0-3682 GCA_964529355.1 uncultured Acidimicrobiales bacterium | reverse complement strand
TCTCGCCGATGACGCTGGTGAGGAAGCGAGACCGCCCGGCGAGGTCGCCGCCATAGCGGCCCGGACGGTCATGGGCGGTCAGAAGTTCGTGCAGCAGGTACCCGTGGCAGGCCTTGACATCGACGAAGTCGAATCCCGCCTCGGAGACCAGATGGGCAGCGGCCACGTACGCGGTAACCAGGTCATCGAGCTCTCCGTCAGAGAGCAGCGCGGCATCTTCATCGCCCGCCAGCGTGTCGAGCTGCGGGTGGCGATACGCCGTTCGGGGCCGCGGAATGTCGGGTCGTGACCAGCGGCCCGAATGCGTCAGCTGCAGGCCGCAGACCTGACCCGGGTCGAGCAGCCCGCGAAGTTTGGCGAACTCGCCAACCGTGTCGGAATTCAGAACCAGCTGGTTGGGATTGGCACGACCCTCGGGAGACACGGCGGTCGCCTCGGCCCACACCAGACCGGCGCCCGAAGACCCGAACCGTTGCCAACGTCGCTGCACCAGCTCGGTCGGCCGGCCCTCGGTATCACCGTCCCATCCCTCCATGGGCAGGATCGCGAATCGGTTTGGAGCGACGAGCTCCCGATCGGTCCTGCCGCCGATGGTCACGGGCGCCGCAAGCGGCTCAGTGCCGGCGCCATCGGCGTCGGCCAGAAAGGGAAGATCGATCCCCAGCGACGTCAGATGGGCCAGGAAGTCCTCGGCCGTCTTGAGGTTCTTCACCTGCTGGATCACGCCAGCACACCCAGTCGTTCGGCGATGTCGGTCAGGACCGCCCGATCGGATTCCTGTCGGCGGGGCGCGCCCGGCGGCGTGCGGTCCGACGCGGCCCAACCCCGGAGCTCATGAAACATCGCGGCGGAGTGGCGATACGCGGGCACGGGTGCCCGGAAGGCAAAGAAGCCCAGGTATTGCAGAAGGTCGTTGAGCTCATAGAAGCCCTGGTCGCCGGTTGCCCAGAGCCGGTCGCGCTCGGCGAATAGGTCGGGAGCGAAGGTGGAAAGGCCCAGCAGGTAGTCGGACCCGTACATCACCATGTCGATGGCCAAGTCGTTCCCGGTGAGCACGCGAAAGTCGGGCCGAAGCCGGTCGCGAAGCTTCAACCGTTGCCACTCGGGCTCGCGTTCGAGCGACGAGTGCTTTGCACCCACACAGGAGTCGATTTCGAGAAGCTGTTGGTAGGTGTCGAGACCATAGATCCGGCCATAGGGAACAAACATCGGGCCGAGCTCGAAGCCGATGAACTCATCGACCTCGTCGCCCAGGTCGGCAAGCGATGCGATGATCGCCTCTTCAGCACCACCGTTCAATCCGTACGACGGGAACACCACCGGAGTTCCGCCCCGCTCCGCAATCAGCTGCATTTCGTCAAGGTACGCACCACGGTCGAACGGGTCGCCTTCCTCGTCGGCAACGAAGGCGCCGGCGACGAAGGGCCCGTTGGCCGCTGCGAGATCGAGAACCCGGGCCCGGGTTGCCGAATCGATGAGCTGCACGTACCCGGTGTCCATATTCACCGCCGGTGTGAGACCCGCCGACACGGTACGGCCAATCAGCTGCTCGAGGGCTGCCCAATCGATGTCGCCGTCGGCGGTGTGCGGCAGAAGTATTGCCGACATCCCCACGATGGTCCGGCGCGGCTGCACCGCCGGTGCGTTGGTTGGTCGATGCTCCACCACGCCCTCCGCGGATGCTTGCAGGTCGTGGAGCAGTGTTCTAGCTTCATGGCCAATCGTCAACACGAGGGGTCATCACGTCACCGACCGCAGGTTCAGTGCATCTCGGGTCGGTCGCCATCGAGCCCTCTCGATGGGCTGCCCTTCTCGCTGATGGCGCCGCCAAGCCGCTGGTGAAACTGTCCCAGTGGCTCGACCAGATCGGCGCGGCCGGGTTCGACGGTGTCGAGGTCTGGGAACGGCATCTCACCGAGGCCGCACCCGAAGAGGTCGAGGCCATTCTGAACCACGCAGTGCCCGTGGCGGTGTTCAACAGCTACGCATCCTTCGACGAGACCGACGAGACCGACGAGACCGATGAGACCGCCGGTTCCTCCCGTGCAGCAGCGGTCGAGTGGACCACCAGATCCGGCAGCGGCGGCGTGAAGTACAACGTGGGCAACGACCCCGCGATGGAGGGTCTCTACATCGAACGCGTCGCCGCCTGGGTCGAAGCGCTCGATGACGACGTGGCGTTGCTCTGCGAGTGCCACCACGGGATCTCTATCGCCGAAGATCCGCAGGTTGCTGCCCGTATCTTCGACGCCGCGGGCCCTGCCAACCGGGTGCAGGCCATCGTGCATACTCACGAAGCACCCGATGATCTTCGGGCCCGGTTCGACGCCTACGGCGAGCGCATCACCCACGTGCACGTGAACTTCCTCGACTTCGAGTCGATGTCGGCGCCGCGCCTGGTGGACATACGCGACCAGGTCGCCAGCCAGGTGGAGCTGCTGGCCTCGCTCGGGTTTGCCGGTTCGTGGACCATCGAGTTCACCCACGGACTCCTCACCGAGAACGACCACCCCGACTTCCTTCTTTCTCAGGCCACCGAAGACCTCGCACTGCTGCGGGAGCTGCTTACGTGAGTCGCAAAGATCCAAAGATTGCGCTGGCGTATTCTCCCGGCCTACCCATCGTCGGTGAGGCCGACCTCGACCAGCTCCGGTCGGTCGGCACGCTGCTGAATGAAGCACCGCTCAGCGCGTTCGACTCCGACGAGGCTAGGGCTGTCCTGGCCGAGGCCGACGTACTTGTGGGCCACTGGGGTTGCCCCAAGCTCGACGAACAGGCCCTCGCTGCTGCCCCATCGCTCGGGCTGTTCGCCTATGCCGCGGGAACGGTGAAAATGCAGGTCAGCGAGGCTGTCTGGGACCGCGATATCCGGGTCACGAGCGGCGCAAACGCGAACGCCGAACCGGTCGCCGAGTTCACACTCGCCGCCATACTCTTTGCCAACAAGGGTGTGTTTTGGCGCCGAGGCACAGGCGACCCGGGCAGCGGTATCGCCGACCTCACCGACCCCGCATGGGGCAACTATGACCGCACCATAGGCATCGTCAGCGCCTCGCTCATCGGGCGGCGGGTCATCGAGCTTCTGCAATCGTTCCCAAACCTGCGCGTGCAGGTCTATGACCCGTTCGTTACCGGCAAGCAGGCGGACGTAATGGGTGCCCAGAAGGTAGAGCTCGACGAGCTCTGCGCATCGGCCGATGTGTTGTCGATTCACGCGCCGGCGCTTCCCGAGACGATGAACCTCATCGGCGAGCCCCAGCTCGAAGCGCTCCGCGATGGGGCCACCATCATCAACACGGCTCGGGGCCCAATCCTCGACCACGCCGCACTACTCCCCCATGTCTCAACGGGCCGCCTTTTTGCAATTCTCGACGTTACCGACCCGGAGCCACTTCCCGCCGACAGCCCATTGCGGGAGCTGTCCAACGTGTGGCTCAGCCCGCACCTGGCTGGCAGTCAGGGAACCGAGATCGCCCGTATGACCGAGTGCGTCGTCGAGGAGATCCGTCGCTGGTCGGCTGGAGAGCCAGCGCTCAACGAGGTCACCCAGGCCCGCTTGGCGACAATGGCATGATGGCATGATGGCGTGACACTCGACTTCCGGATCCCTGAACCACCGTTGGCAGCCTCATTCACCGCTGGCGAGCTGAGCGGCCGCCTGGTCGAAGCGACCACCCGCCTG
>CAZGVQ010000445.1:0-3687 GCA_964529355.1 uncultured Acidimicrobiales bacterium | reverse complement strand
ATGCAGGCGCGGTCCACACCTTCTGGGCGCCGCGGTCGATGACGGTGATCTCCACCGCGGCTGGCTGCACCATCACCTCGACATGGGCGCTCGATGCCGAGCTGTGCTTCAACGCGTTGGTGAGCGCTTCCTGCACGATGCGGTAAGCCGACACATCAACCGCCGTGGGCACCCGGTCGAGATCGCCTTGGATATCGACGGTGCAATCGAGCTTGCCAGCCACCGATTGTCGGAGCTGATCGAGGTGACGTAGCGAGGGTGTTGGCGTGCGATCGGAGGCCGGTCGCTCATCACCGTTGGCAGCATCGCCCGCCCCACCGTCGGCATCGTCGCCTCGCAAATAGCCGAGGAGTTGATGAAGTTCGTTCACAGCACTTCGCCCGGCCGATTCGATGTGCAACAGCGACTCGGTGGCCTGGTCGGGCGACGAGTCGACCAACTGGCGGGCCGCGCCGGCGTGCACGGTCATGGTGGTGACGTGATGAGCAACCACGTCGTGAAGCTCTCGCGAAATCCGCAGCCGCTCTTCCACCACTGCGGCGGCCGCGGTGTTTGCCCGCTCCGCCTCGAGCTCCTCGTTGCGTTGCTCGAGCTCGTCGGACTGCTCGCTGAACCGGCGAAGGATGAGGCCCATACCTATGGCCAGCGAATAGAGAAGGATCTCCTGAAGCACCCGACTGACCGAAAGTAGCGAGGTAGAGGGCGATGCATTGATGGCCTCGAACCGGTCGTTGATCGCAAACACCCGCACACCAAGCGCCACAATGGGGGCGGCGAGAATCGGGATGACCCACCACCATTGCCGGGCCTTCCACGACGCCCAGGCGGTGAGCACCGCGAGGATCAGAAACTGTACGAAGCTGTTGGTGGCGAGCAGCGGGTACCGCCACTGCACAACCGTGATGCACGCGCTGGCCAACACGAGGGCACCAAGCGGGCTTACGCGGCGCAGCGGTACGGCCAGCGTGGCAACGATCATGATGGCGAAGCCCACACCCAGCGAGTCGTGGGTAAACCAATTGACCAGGAAGAACGCTCGACCGGCGGGCGACAGGCCTTCGAGCGTCGAGCCGACTGCAAGAAAGGTGATCAACCAGGCGATAAAGATGACCAGCACCAGTGCAGCCTCGGCGACCAGCGCCTTTGCGCCCAACGATCGCAGCGAGCTCATCGACCACTCCGCTCAACCGCTTCGATGACCAACGCGGCCAGGTCGGGCGAGTCGCCGGCGAGACCAGAGAACCGCATGCTGAACACCAACTCACCTACGCGCACCGCTGCCATGTCGAACTCCACGTCAAACTCGGCGGTGTTGATGGCTTGGGTGTAATCGAGTTCGAGCAGCAACAGCTCGTAGCCATCGACCATGGTCGTCGAGGACGATCCGTCGACAAACGTGAACATCGGTTGAGGCAGGTCGATGAGTTCGACAAAACAATCGGTGCCTCCCTCGACCACATCGTCAAAGAATGCGGTGGCCTCATCCGGCGTGGAAAAGATCAGCGTGCCCTGCAGCACTTCGCTGCTACCAACGCCCGGCGTGATGTTGAGCCACGACGGTCCCGAAGCAACGGTCTCGGGTTGCGAGGTAGCGAGGCACCCCTCCTGCTCTAGGACCACCAACCGAAGGGTATTGGACTCGTCGTAGAAGGCCGGAAACGACTCCTCGGGAAGCACCGCTCCACGAGCGATGTCCACCGCATCATCAAACACCTCGTCGCGTTCCACCGCTGGAAGCGGCTCGGCGAACAGAATCTCGGCGGCCTCGATTGCAACATCGGTTGCCGCTCCGGTGGTCGACACCGAAGCCACGTGTACGACGTACCGGCCATCGGCGGCAACCCACTCGACCTGCTCGAGCACGCGTTCTTCCGCCCCGATCGCGGCCTGTCCCTCGAAGGCTCTTGCCGCGGCGTTGTCCGAAACGCCGGCGATCTCGAACGGCACCGCGATCTCGGCACCGACCCCGTCACCTAGGTCGAACTCGACACCCGGTATGCCATCGGGACCAGCAAAATCCTCCATTGCCCGTTCGGCCGACTCGATGTCACACGCCACCGCATCGCTGCCGTTGAGCGCCGCCACCTCGTTGGCGGCAGCCTCAGCATCTGGGTAGATGCTCACCTCGACGGCAATGCTCTCGCCGAACGGAGCATCGGCCTGACTCTGCCGCGACGCGACGAGCCCGCCGAGCGCGGTCGGCTCCGCAACGCCACAAGCAGAAGGCCTCGGCTCGTACTCATAGGGCGGCACCGGGATCCAATCTCCCGATGCGGACGAACGCAGGCTTTCGAGCCGATTGGCGACCTCTGAGGCCACCCGAACCAGCGAACCGGGCCCAAAGCCGGACTCCCGGGTTCCCAGCGACACGGTTTCTTCTGAAGGCGTGTCCGACGTATCAGCCCCGTCGTCCTGATCGACCACGTCGCTCGAGCCGCTACATGCGCTGGCCATCAGCGCAAGCAGAACCCCAACCACCACGAAACGAACCACAGTTCGAGGGTATCGAGCAGTCACGGCTAGGAGAGAAACGGTGCGCAGGCGGTGAGCAGCAGCAACTCGTCCTCGACGACCACGCTGCGTTCGCTCCCAGGCACTGACTCTTTGGCGGCCCACTCGACAAGCTTGACTTCGATCTCGGCCAACTCTGCGGCGGTATCGCCCACGATGTTCACCCGCAAACAGCTTCGGGTGTCGTCGCCGTCGACCACCGAGTAGCCACCACCGATGCCATCCGCCGCGGTAACCGACGTGATGATGTCGACTTGCGATGGCATCAGCGAGTCGCCGAGGAGAAGCAGGATCAGCGAGTCGGCGCCAAACACGCCCTCGGTGAAGACCTCGCCAAAGGTGGCCGGCGGCGCAACATCGACCGGCAGGTCAGTACCGATGCGGTCAGCGAAGATCATCTGCTCGCTCGACGTTGGGAAGTTGTCGAACAGGTCCCAGGTTTCCGCCGGACCGCCAAGGGCCTCGACCGACTGCGCCCCGAGTTGGTAGGGAAGCTGCACCCCGAGGATGGCCGAGGCCGGAACGCTTTCGAATGCCTCGGTGGTGTCGGGAACCTCGGGCACCACGCCGTTCTGCATCATCCACCGAAACTGCACCGAAGTGGCCCGACCCTCCACAACCGCTTGAATCGAGAACGCTTCGTCGCCCGTGATTTCGGCGGTTGCCAGCTCCTGGAGTCGTTCGATCATGCCGCCCAGGTCGACGTACTGGCCATCGAGCGCGTGAGCCAGTTCGTGCACAAGGATCGAGTTGAACATGCCGCCGGTAGTGGCTCCCTTGGGGATGAGAACGGCGTCGTCCTCGGGAACGTAGCGCCCGCTGATGAGGTCGGTTGATCCGCCGAGCTCGGTGAACTCGGCCAGCAGCTCGGCCGGCCCCAGCTGGGTGTAGCCGATCGCCTGGAAGAACCGGGCGCTCGCCTCGGCCTGTTCTTCCTGGAACGCCCGAACCTCCTCGCTCGGTGCCAATCCGGCCTCGAACTCCTCGATGCTCTGGATCACGATGTTGGGCGGAGTGATGAACGGTCGCCCCATCGTTTCTTCAACGAACACCACCATGTCGTTGACCTCGGCGGTGGTGAGATCAAGCTCGCCGGTGAGCTCGAACAGCGGCTCATCATCGTCCGCTTCGGGGTCTGGTTCGGGGTCTGGTTCGGGTTTGGGGGCAACGGTGGAC
>CAZGVQ010000444.1:0-3688 GCA_964529355.1 uncultured Acidimicrobiales bacterium | reverse complement strand
CGCCCAGCTCGACCATGCGCCGGCGGTGCTCATCGTCACCCACGACCAACGAGTCGTCGCGGCAGCCGACCAGGTCATCGAACTCCCCCACCCCGATGTGCGCACCGAGGGCGTCACGATCACCCGACGAAAGCCAACCGTTGTCTAGTTTCCACCAGTCTTCCGACTCCTTTGATCTGATCTTCCGCGCGGCGTTCGGCCCGCCGCACCAGGCGCGACAATCCTGGATTGAGTGGACCGAGAACCACTTCACGCTCGACGACGCACCACCCTGGGCCATCCCGCTGCTTCCCGCGATAGGAGCGAATCTCAAGGGTCTCGAACCCGTCGCCGACACGCCCCGGCTCGGCGGATTGTTACACCGGCAGTGGTACATCACCGGATTGACGACCAGCGACTACGAATCGGCGAGAGGCCATCTCGACTCCGCGAACGTACCCGCGGTTCTCAGCGGGGCATTTGCCCTTCGAGAGCTCTGGCCGACGCCCGCATCACGCAAGCTTGACGACGCGACACTCCTGGTTTCGCCGGAGCGTCTCGGCGATGCCATGACCGCCCTCGCCAATGCGGGCTACGTCGTGCCGGCGTGCACCGAGCCGGCTTGGCACCAACAGGTCGACGTCGTCTCCCCCACAGGAAGCACTATTGCCCTGACCGGATGGATCCTCGGCCCGAAAGTGGTTGACCCCGCAAGGGAGATGACCTGGCGGAGCCATCAGGAGTCCGAGGAGTTCCAGGTGGTCGATGCCCTCATCGCGTCCCTTGGGAGCCGCATGCTGCATCCGGCCCGGGATCCCCACGGGCCGCAGTGGCAAACCGACGTCCGGCTCGCCATCGCCGCTGGCGGCCTTCGCACCGATCATTTCGTCGAGCGGACAAATGACCTGGGACTAGGCGCGGTGGCTGCCGAGTTGCTTGCATTCTTTGGACAGCGTCCCCCCGGCCTCCATGGCGGGGAGCGAGAAGCCACCGCCTGGCAGGTCGGCTCAAAACGCCAACACCTCTGGCATCATCCTCGTTTGGCCGCCGCTACCGAGCGGCGCTTCAGCCCAGGGAGCTATCTGCGCTACCGGCGGCACCTCGCTCAGCACGAGCACGCCTAACCGCCTCGAGACGCGAACGCTGGTCGACCGCGTGCTGACGACTCGAGTTGGTTTCGTGAAGGCGGCGTCGGTAGACCACCTGATCGGTGCGGTGGACCGATATCCCTGCCGTCTTTGCCCGCATCATCCAGTTCATGCAACTGGAGGTGCGTAGCGGCTCAAAGGGCCCGACACGTTCGAACGCCTCGCGACGAACCATGATCGACGTCAGCGACCCGGCGATCCCCTGGCGGGGTCGGACGCCTTCGGCACGTAGCTTGTCGCGAAGTTCGTCCGGCACGAACTCGTCGACGGCGCCGACCACCATGTCGAGTCCTGGCTCAGCATCGAACGGGTCACGCCGAGCCGCGAGCGAACCGGGCGGAAGGAGGTCGTCGTGGTCGGAGAAAACCAGGTGTCTGCCCCGGCTGTGCTCAACGCCAAGGTTGCGGCCGGTCCCTATACCGTCGTTTGCCGGGTGGTCGACCACGGTGATCTCGGCACGATAACGGTCGAGCAGCTCCATCGTTTCATCGGTGGAACCATCGTTGACCACCACAAACTCGAAGTCGACATCGGCCTGCGCCAGCGTGCTCTCAATTGCTTCGACAACGTAATTCGCGCCGTTGTGCACACACATCAGCACACTGATATCGGGCCTCGGCACCTCGTTGGAGCCAGGCTGTCCCGCGACTGCCACTAGCTCGCAGCCTCGCTACCCTTGTGCGGCCATCCCTGTTCGTAGTCGACCTGATGGATGGGGTCGAACAGAAGAATCTCCTGCATCTCATCGTGAACACCAAGCACGGGTGCCTTCCATCCGGTGGCGTCCGGTACGGGGATTCCGTCGGAAGAAGCACCATTGGCCGCGGAGCCTGCGGCGCCTTGTACGAGCAACTCGGCCTCGCAAAGCTGTTGGACGAATCCGGAAACCTGGCCACCGATTTCGGGTTCTGCGTCAGGGTACGCGGCGATGACTTGTTCGATGATCGCCTGCTCGGCCACCCCCTCGATCAGCCTGTTCCACAGCGTCACGGCCGATCCCGTCATGCTGAAGTAGACGCCCGTCCGCTCGTCGATGGCCAGCACCTCCCCATCGAGTTCTTCCGCCAAAACATGTGTCGCCTTCTGAAAAGTAGGCACTGTTGACCCACTCCTTCCCGCTCTAGTGAATCTCACTTAGAGTAGGGAATTCACTTGGCCGGCGCAAACGGGAGCAGATCAAGACAGACACAAGTAAACACTGGCATCATCAGGTTTGTAACCTACGACACACCCACAATGTCCACATGTACGCCCACCAAACGTGATATTTTTCGGCGGCTTGCGAGCAACCTCAATGGTTGTCTAACGTACGTGAATACATCGAAATGCAGCGGGGTGTTTCGAGTGGCGAGGGTAGGCGGAAATGCAGCAGAATCGGACGCTTCGGATTGTCGACGTGGCCCTATGTTCGGTACTGGCACTTGCCACCGTGCCGCTCCTCGCGGTCACTACCGCATTCGTTTTTCTCGTCTCGGGGAGTTCTCTTCTCCTTCGCCAGAGTCGGATTGGACTTCACGGCGAACCCTTTGAGCTGCTGAAGCTTCGGACGATGAAGGTCGACGCGGAGCAGCGTGATCAGCCGGTGATTGCGTCGCTCGACGACGACCGCATCATCTGGGGAGGGCGCACGATTCGAGCACTTCACCTCGACGAGCTTCCTCAGCTCATCAACGTGCTTCGCGGAGACATGTCGCTGGTGGGGCCAAGGCCCGAGCGCCCGGAGTTCGTCGAACGACTTCGCGACTCGCTTGCCGACTACGACGAGCGTCATCGCCTGCCACCGGGAATCACCGGGGTCGCGCAAGTGACCGGCGGTTACTACATGGATCCGGTCGACAAGCTCGAACGAGATCTCGAATACGTCCGGCACCCAACCCCACGGCGGTACCTCTCGGTACTTGCCGCGACGCCGCTGGCCGTTGTTCGCGATGTGTTCTTCACCCATACGGCTCAGCCCGAACAGCTCGATCGCTCCACGAGCGATACCGTGCAGCGGCCAGTCCAGTTGGTGGGTTCCTCATCGGGGGCAGAGCGCTCTACGCGCTAATCTAACGACCTTCCACCATGCGCATTCTGACCGCGACGCCGAGCTTCCTGCCCCGCGTGGGCGGACTTGAGCTGTGCTTGCACAACGTTTCACTCGCCCACCGCCGGGCAGGTCACGCGGTCGCTGTCGCCGCTCCTCTCGATGCGCTTCGCAGCGCCCGAGCGGTGCCCTACCTCGTCCTGCCGGTATTTCGGAATACCTTCGCCCGCAGTGTGGGCGGTCCGGGACTCACGACGCCCGAAGCACGACGTCGACTCCTCCGAGCCCGGTTGCGCACCCTTCATCGACTGTATCGACCCGACGTCTGGCATCTCGAGGACGTCTACCCCTCGGGATGGTCGATGCTCGATGTCCTCCAGGACGAACTCGGGGCACGGGTCGTCGTTTCCGCGCATGGCGGCGACATCCACACCGATGCGGCTACCGGATTCGGAGAGCTGCTCGATGAGCGGGCGGACCAGCGGGTGCGCTCGGTTCTCGCCCGAGCCGACCGGCTCATCGCCATCAACCAACG
>CAZGVQ010000443.1:0-3693 GCA_964529355.1 uncultured Acidimicrobiales bacterium | reverse complement strand
ATCAGCAAGACCGTCAACATGCCCGAGAGCGCCACCATCGACGATGTCGAGCAGCTGTACATCGAGTCCTGGAAGCTCGGCCTCAAGGCGGTGGCGATCTATCGCGACAACTGCAAGGTTGGCCAGCCGCTCAGTTCGGGCAAGGGAGACAGCACGAGCGAAGACGGTGCGGCTGAAAACGGCGATGCCGGATCCAATGCCCAGGCGTCGCTGCTCGCTGCGGTGCCTGTTCCGGCCGAACCCATTCGGAAGAAGCTGCCACGTGCGCGTTCCTCGCGAACCTTCGAGTTTCGGGTCGCCGACTGTAAAGGGTTTGTCACCGTCGGCGAATACGAGGATGGCCGTCCCGGCGAGATGTTCTGTCGGGTCTCCAAACAGGGTTCAACGCTTGCCGGCATCATGGACGCCTTCGCAATTTCGGTAAGTCACGGTCTGCAATACGGCGTGCCGATGCGGGCATTTGTCGAAGCGTTCGTCGGCATGCGGTTCGAACCTGCGGGAATGACCGATGATCCCGATCTGCGAATCGCGTCGAGCATCATCGATTACCTGTTCCGTCGGCTCGCCGTGCAGTACCTCACCTTCGAAGAACGCGAGGGTCTCAACATTCTCACCAGCGATGAGCGCACCCAGCCCACGCTGCCTGGTGTGATGGAAAGCGTTACCCAAACCGTGCAGGGCCAAGATGTTGCTCCCGATCCCAAGTCCGTGCCCTCGGCGTCCCAGCTCGAGGCCGAGTTGCGGTTCGAGCAACCAGGTCAGCCCGGACAGTTGAGCCAGCCCACCGACGCACCGCTCTGTATGCAATGCGGTATTCATATGCAGCGGGCCGGCGCCTGCTACGTGTGCTCGGGCTGTGGTTCGACGAGCGGGTGTTCATGACCGCCGAGCGTCACTCCCACGCCGAACTCCGGTTCGCCTACGGCACCATGGGCTCCGGCAAGAGCACCATGGCGTTGCAGATCTACCACAACCTGGCCGCCGCCGGATTGCGCGGGATGCTCTGGACCCAGCTCGACCGGGTCGATGGCCGAGTATCAAGTCGGCTCGGAGTCAGCGCCGATGCGTACCGGGTCGAACCGGGCCTGAACCTGTTCTCGGCCGGCAAGGCCTACGCAAACCGCAATGGACAGCTCGACTACATGGTGTGCGATGAAGCCCAGTTCTACACCGCCGAGCAGATCGATCAGTTGGCCCGGGTGGTCGATGAGCTCGACGCCGACGTGTACTGCTTCGGGTTGCTGCGCGACTTCCGCGGCAGCCTGTTCCCCGGATCAGCGCGGTTGATGGAGATGGCCGACGTGTGTGACGAAGTCGCCGTCGAGTCGCGGTGCTGGTGTGGGCGCAAAGCCACCCACAACGCCCGTCTTGTTGACGGCGTCCAGGTGTACGAAGGCGACCTGATGGTGGTCGACGATCCTACGCAAGAACCCAACTCCACCTACGAGCTTCGCTGTCGTCGTCACTGGATCTCGGGCATGGCATCACTCGATGACCATTCCGCAGTCGCGCAGCCCAAACCCGCGACGACCACTTCTCCCGAGTCCTCCGAGCAACCCGACGAGTTTTCGGCAACCGCCTCGTAGGCGGTCTTCGCCGACCTACTGCAGTTCGATACCCATCGCGGCGAGCATCGATGGGGGAGGCGAGGGATCGCCGTTGGCGAGCATGTGGGCCCGCTCGACGTTGATGACATCGAGTTCCCGGTTGCTCCATGTGTCCCACGGGCCGGCGGGAATACGGCTGGGATCGCCATCGGCTTCAACGCATGCCCACAGGTACGCCTGAAGTGCCACCACGTCCTCGTGGGTGCCGACGCGCCCGTGGCCCGGAACGATGGTGGTGCCCCACTCCATGACCTGGTCGAGCGCAACCGCCCACCGGCCAGGGTCTCCGTCGAACACGTTGGGGGTGACCCCGAAGGGAGCCATTGCCCCGGCAAACACCACGTTCGCGTGGGGCACCTGAACAACCAGGTTCTGGCCCAGCTCGCCTTCGGTGGGTACGGCGATAGCGGTACCCGACACGTAGGCGCCCTCGGCAACGGTGTGCGACACCGGTTTGGTGGTGAGATCGATGAACTCGTCGGCCAGCTCGGGAAGGAGGCGTTGATAGATCTCGATGTTGGGTGGTTGATCGAGATGCGCACTGATCTGCGCCGACCCGTAGAAGGCAGCCATCGTGAAGGACGATGAACCTCCGACAAACTCGATATGGCTACTGGTGAGGACCACCCTTTTCACCGGCGGTCCAAAGGACTCCGCAGCAGCGACCAGCAGTGCAGACTGTGCAGGAGTTGTCTGCGCATCGACGATGGTGATGCCGTCGTCGTCGATCACGCATCCACTGTTGGTGTGTCCGCGTTTGGTGCTGTCGGCAAGCCATACGTGCACGCCGTCGCCAAGTTCGGTAAATCCGGCCATGGCCACCATGGTAGGGCGCATTCCGGTGTTGGTTGGCCCGGTTGCGGGTTGTTGGGGACAGTTGCGGATAGCGTCTAGCTAACGAGTGCCTCGGTATGTGCCGATGTAGTACCAAGTCCGTACACGTTTCTTTCTTCCCCCTTTTCTTCTTCAGGACCCGACCACGTATCCATGGAATCCACCTCCGATCGCCGTCCCGCATCGCTTGCCGCTTTCCGACCTCGTGTCCTCGGCGCGATCCTGGTTGTCTTGGCACTCCTCGCGAGCGCCTGCGGCGGTGGCGAGGACGACAGTGCGTTGGTTCCCGTAGCGTTCAGCGAAGAAAGCGCCGAAACCGAGGAATCCGAGGATCCCGCTGAACCGGTCCTGCGCGATTCGATTCCGCCGGTCGAGACCACGATCCCCGCACCGGCCGAGACGACAACCACCACGACCACCGTTCCGCTGGGCGAGCACGAAACTTGGGTCGCGGTGGCCACGCCAGCAATCGGACGAGTTGAGCTCTTCGACGCTCCGAACGGCAACGAGGTCTTCTTCGAATGGGGACTGTTCAACCCCACCTACTGGGACACCGCACTCTCGTTGCGAATCGTTGAGGGTGTCGGCACCGACGAATGGGTCAAGGTCTCGCTGCCGATCCGTCCCAACCACAGCGAAGCATGGATCCGCACCGAAGGCTTCGAAACGTTCAAGCACAGCGTCCACGCCGATGTGAACCTCAGCACCCGCACCGTGAGGGTCTTCGACGCAAACGAACTGATTGCCGAGACATCAGCGGTCATCGGCAAAGAGTCCACCCCGACCCCCTTGGGCGAGTTCTACGTCAACGAGCTCCTGCCACGCGCAAATCCCGACGGCGCATTCGGGCCGTGGATCATCAGTCTCTCGGCCTTCAGCGAAGCACTCGACACCTTCGGCGGAGGACTCCCAGTCATCGCGATCCACGGCACGAACGCCCCCGAACTCGTAGGCGGCGCCCACTCCAATGGCTGCATCCGAATCCCCAACGACGTCATAAGCTTCCTCGCCGAAAACGTCCCCCTAGGAACCCCAGTAAGAATCAGCGCGTAACTGGCGCTCGCGAGCTCGCGTTCTTTCTGGTCGCTCTCGTCGCTGCGCTCCTTCGCTCTGCGCTTCGCTATGCCTCGCCGCGCTCGTGTCGTCCTCCGCCCACTCCGGACGACCCCAACCGCTTTCCCCAAAACTGCGGGAGGCTTCTAGGTGGCTGTGGGTGGCGGTGCTTTGTCGGCGATTTGCGGAGCCGCTGCCT
>CAZGVQ010000442.1:0-3696 GCA_964529355.1 uncultured Acidimicrobiales bacterium | reverse complement strand
ACCTCCCGTGGGTTCGGTGGTGCAGTTTCAGGTGCGCGATGCGGCCACAGCCAGCGAGGATCTCCACCTACTCCATCGCTCGTCGGCCAACGCCGAAGGGGCGCTGGTGTTCACCTGCAACGGACGCGGAACACAGTTTTTCGGCAGCCCTCATCACGACGCAGCGATGCTGCACGACCGAACCGATGGTGCGGCGCTGGCCGGAATGTTCTGCGCCGGCGAGGTCGGCCCGATCGGCGGCGTAAATTACCTGCACGGCTTCACTGCGTCGACCCTGCTGTTCCACTAAACAAGGGGCCGTAACTCTTTCCTCCAGGAACCCTAGGAAGCTGACTCAAAGCCTATGTCGAACGACCCTGCAGCCACCGCTGACTCCGTCCTTTCCGAAGCTGCGAACATCACGCGTGGCTTGTCGATCGACGCCGTTCACGCCAGCAGCTCTGGCCACCTCGGTCTGCCCCTCGGTGCGGCCGAGATCGGCGCCGTGTTGTTCGGGTCGACGCTGCGCTATGACCCCGCCCAGCCAAAGTGGCTCAACCGCGACCGCTTCATCCTCTCGGCCGGCCACGGCAGCATGTTCCTCTATAGCTGGTTGCACCTTGCCGGCTATGACCTTTCGCTCGACGAGATCAAAAACTTCCGCCAACTTCACAGCATCACACCGGGCCACCCGGAGTTCGGCGAAACCGATGGTGTCGAAGCCACCACCGGCCCACTCGGCCAGGGCATCGGCAACGCCGTTGGCTACGCGGTGAGCGCCAAGATGTCGGCGGCCAGATTCAACACCGCCGACCACACGATCTTTGACCAGCACATCTTCGCCCTCGCCGGCGACGGCTGCATGCAGGAGGGCGTTGCCGCCGAAGCCGCCGCCTTCGCCGGGCACGTCGGACTCGACAACCTGGTACTCATCTACGACGCCAACGACGTCACCCTCGACGCGATGGCCGAGGTAACCCAGAGCGAGGACACAGGGAAGCGCTTCGAGGCATACGGCTTCGATGTCACCACCATCGATGGCCACGATCTCGACGCAATTCGGACAGCACTTGAACAAGCCAAAGCCGACGACAACGGCCGACCCAAGCTCATCATCGCCAAAACCGAAATCGCCCGCGGTATTCCCGAGGTTGCCGGCACCGAAAAAGGCCACGGCGAAGGTGGGGCGAAGTTCGCCGATTCCGCCCGCGCTGGTCTGGGCCTTCCAGCCGAGACCTTCCATGTGTCGGACTCGGTGAAGTCCTACTTCGCCGAACAAGCAACCAACCGCGCCGCAGCGTACGCAGATTGGCAGACCACGTTCGACGCGTGGTCAGGCGCCAATCCCGAACTGGCCAAGCAGCTGGCTTCGGGCGTCGACACCGAGATTCCGGGCGACCTGCTCGAACAGATCCCGGCATTCCCCGACGACCACTCCGATGCCACCCGCGGTGCGGGCGGAGCAGTACTGCAACCCATCGCCGCAGCGATGCCAACCCTCATCAGCGGAAGCGCCGACCTCTACGGGTCGACCAAGAACTACATGAAGGAGCTCGGCGATTTCGGCCGGCAGAACTACGCCGGTCGCAACGTCTGGTTCGGCATTCGCGAGCACGCGATGGGAGCCATGCTCAACGGCATCGCCTACGACGGCATCTTCCGAGCATCGGGCGCAACCTTTGCGGTGTTCGCCGATTACCTTCGTCCGTCGATCCGAATCGCCGCCCTGGCGCACCTGCCGGTGGTCTACATCTTCACCCACGATTCGGTGGGCGTCGGCGAGGACGGCCCGACCCACCAGCCGGTCGAAACGTGTAGCGGCCTGCGGGTGATTCCCGGACTCGATGTCATGCGGCCCGGCGACCCTGAAGAAGTTGCCGGCACCTTCGCGGCGGCAATGCAACGCACCGACGGGCCGACGATGATCCTGCTCACCCGCCAGAAGGTTCCAAACCAGTCCCAGGTTCCGGTTGACGTCCGACGAGCCGGCGCTGCGCAGGGTGGCTACATCGCCAAGAAAGAAGCTGGCGACCTCGAGGTCATCCTCATCGCCACGGGCAGCGAACTACAGCACGCCATCGTCGCCGCCGAGCAGATCGGCGATGGGGCCCGAGTGGTGTCAATGCCCTGCATGGAGCGTTTCGACCGTCAGTCCGACGACTACCGCGAGTCCGTCCTGCCCGCAGCTGTCACCAAGCGAGTCGCTATCGAAGCTGGCGTGACCGGCCTCTGGTACAAGTACGTGGGTCTCGAAGGAAAGGTTCTCGGCATCGACCGCTTCGGCATCAGCGCCCCCGGAGACATCGTCATGGAAGAACTTGGCATTACCGCCGAGGCGCTCATCGCAGCCATCGACTAACCCGCCCAACCCAACCGACCCGTACGGAATGCGCGACCCCTGCAATCGGGTTCGCAGTATGTTCGCCGCAGTTTCTCAGCAATCTTTCAGCAATCCCTCAGCAATCTCCGTTTCCTCAACATTCTCAACTCTCTCTGGAGCCCTCAATGACCCTGCTAGATGACCTCAACGATGCCGGCCAGAGCCCCTGGCTCGACAACCTTCGCCGCGACTGGATACACAACGGCGAGCTACAGAACTGGCTCGACAAAGGCGTGCGCGGCATCACCTCCAACCCCTCGATCTTCCAGAAAGCCATCAGCGGAAGCGAGGAATACACCGAACAGTTCACCCAGCTTCTCGCCGAAGGAAAGTCGATCGAGGAGAGCTACTGGGGCCTCGTGACCACCGACATCGAGGATGCGCTCACCGTGATGCGACCGGTCTATGACCAGACCGATGGCCTCGACGGCTATGTGTCGGTCGAGGTTGACCCCTCGCTCGCCCGCGACGGCGAAGGTACCGCGGCAGCCGCTCGCGCACTCGACGACCAGATCACCGCACCCAATCTCTACGTGAAGATTCCTGCAACCGACGAGGGCACGCCGACCATCGGCCAGATGATCGCTGAAGGCCGAAGCATCAACGTCACGCTGCTGTTCGCGATCGACAAGTACCAGGCCGTCATGGACGCCTACATCGATGGCCTCGAGAAGCGAGTAGCCGACGGTGGCGACATCTCCGATGTCTCTTCGGTCGCCTCCTTCTTCATCAGCCGCATCGACGTCGAAGTCGACAAGCGTCTTGAAGCCATCGGCACCCCCGAGGCCAAGGCCCTCATAGGGAAGGTCGCGATCGCCAACGCGAAGCTCGCCTACCAGGCGTTCGTCGAGACCTTCAGCGGACCCCGCTGGGAGGCACTCGAAGCCAAGGGCGCCCGCAAGCAGCGCGTTCTGTGGGCATCCACCTCCACCAAGGACCCGTCGTTTCCCGACACCCTCTACGTCGACACGCTCATCGGCCCCGATTCGGTCAACACCCTTCCCGACAAGACCATCACGGCATTTCTGGCCAATGGCACCGTCGCCCGCACCATCGACGCCGATCTCGATGAAGCAAAGGCCACCATCGCCACCCTCGCCGAGGTAGGCGTGGACCTTGAAGACGTCACCAACGTCCTTCTCGAAGAGGGCCTCGCAGGCTTCACCAAGAGCTTCGACGACCTCCTGGCAACCCTGACCGAAAAGGCCGCGAGCCTGTAGCTCCGGTCGCTCGCTCGCGAGCTCGCCATATCTTTGGTCGCTCTCGTCGCTGCGCTCCTTCGCTCTGCGCTTCGCTATGAGCTTCCGCGCGCAAGTCGTCCTCCGCCCGCTCCGGAC
>CAZGVQ010000441.1:0-3703 GCA_964529355.1 uncultured Acidimicrobiales bacterium | reverse complement strand
TCGGTGTCGGAGATTGGTTCGAGCTCGTAGCGCCAGCGATGCCGGCCCAGGTGTTGCCAGGCGATGAGGCGGTTCTCCTCGAACTCAACCACCGTATTGCTGATGCTGTACGGCACGCCGAAACGCATGTTCATGCCGAACCTGGTGCCCAACGCAAGGCGGTCGACATCGCCCTTTGCCCGCTGCACACTTCCCGAACCGTCGATCTCGGCGTGGCCTGCCGGGCTGGCGAGAATGTCGAAGATGGTCTCGGGCGAGGCCTCGATAACCACACTGTCGCTCACGCACTGGTCGTTGGTGTCGCAACCCGCCACTACAGGAGCTCCGAAGCGAGCGCCTGCTCGATCGTTGGATGGTCAAAGACGAATCCCGAATCGAGCAACACCGTCGGCAAAATCTTTGCGCTGCTGAACAGCAGGTCGCGTGCCAGTTCCTTGCCCAACATCAGATACAGCGCCGGGGTGGGGGTGGGGAGCAGCGTCGGACGGCTCAACGTGGCGCCCAACGCTTTGGTGAACTCGTTATTCGACACCGGATTCGGTGCGGTGAAATTGACCGGTCCAGCCAACTCGTTCTCGAGCAGGTGGATGAGGCCCTGCACCATGTCGTACATCGAGATCCAGCTCATCTGCTGTTTGCCGTTCCCGACCCGGCCTCCGATGCCGAGCTTGAAGAACGGCAACATGGTGCCGAGCGCACCGCCGTCTGCCGACATCACGATGCCTGTTCTGGCGAAGGCAACCCGGATACCCGCATCCGCGGCCGGCTTCGTCGCAGCTTCCCAAGCGACCACCAGGTCAGCGAGGAACCCCTGACCCCGTTCGCTCTGCTCATCGAGTTCGGTCTGGCCGCGGTTGCCATAAAATCCAATTGCCGAGCCCGACACCAGAACCGAAGGTGGTTCGGCCATGCCGGCAAGGGTCGACGCCACGAGCTCAGTGCCCACGGTGCGGCTTTCGAGAATTTTCCGCTTCTGTTCGTCGGTCCACCTGTTCTCGGCGATCCCTTCGCCCGCCAGGTGAACCATGGCGTCGATACCTTCCAAGCCGTCGGCATCGAGGTCTCCGTTGGCCGGATCCCAACGCAAGGTGCCAGGACCGCTCACGCTTCGGCCGATCTTGAGGGTGGTGTGGCCGGCGGCTTCGAGGGCGGTAGCCAGCGATGATCCGATAAGACCGGTGGCTCCGGTGATCGCTACATGCATAGGACCAGTTTGGCCGTACCCGGCGGTGATCGGCGTGTTCAACCGCGTGAACATCAAACGCGTGAACATCAAACGCGTGAACATTGAGCCGCTACTGTTCGAACCATGGCTGATCAGGACACCAGTGGACTCCAGGCAAAGGTTCTCACCATCTCCGATGGTGTTATTCACGGGACCCGGGAGGACAAATCCGGCGAGGCATTAGCCGACTATCTGGATGAGCAGGGCTTTTCGGTGGTGGAGCGCCGAGCGGTGGCCGATGGCGTCGAAAACGTCCGCGACGCGCTGCTCGACCTCACCAAAGACTTCAACGGGGTGGTTGTTACCACCGGCGGCACCGGGTTCGGACCACGCGACCTCACGCCCGAGGGCACCCGTGCCGTCCTCGAACGCGAGGCTCCCGGCCTGGCGGAAGCCATGCGGCTTATCAACCCGCTGGGTCGACTGTCGCGGGGCTTGGCCGGAACCGTGGGTCTTGCACTGGTGCTCAACACGCCCGGATCCACAAAGGGGTGTGTCGAGATGACCAGCGCGGTTATCGATGTCGTGCCCCACGCCATTCGCCTCATGGCCGACACGCCAACCGACCACTGACCGGGATGGCCGACGATTTTCGCCGCGACCGTGACGCCCACTTCATGCGGCGCGCCGTGATGGCGGCCGCCGATGCCCGGCTGGTCGCGCCGCCCAATCCGTGGGTCGGGGCTGTGGTCGTGGCTGAGGACGGCGCCGTCGCCACGGGTTGCACCGAACCGCCCGGCGGTCGGCACGCCGAGATCGTGGCGCTCGACAACCTCGCAGCGGCAGGCGCATCGTCGGTAGGTGCCACCGTGTACACCACCCTCGAGCCGTGCAGCCACGACGGCCGCACCGGACCATGCACCACGGCACTCATCGATGCAGGTGTTGCCCGGGTGGTCGTGGGAATCGTCGACCCCGACGACCACGTGGCCGGGCAGGGAATCGAGCTGTTACGCAACGCCGGGATCGTCGTCGAAACCGGTTGCGAAGGTCCGCGGGTCACCGACCAACTCGCTTCCTACCTCACGCACCGACGCACCGGGCGACCGCTGGTGCTGCTGAAACTCGCCGGCACCCTCGATGGCTACCTGGCCGCGCCCGACGGATCGAGCAAATGGATCACCGGCGCTGAAGCCCGTGCGGATACACACCGGCTTCGGGCCGAGAGCGGCGCAATCGTGGTGGGCGCTGGCACGGTACGGGCTGACGACCCGAGTCTGACCGTGCGCGATTTCACCCCGCCGGTGGACACCTCGGCGCTGGGGGAGAGCGGGCTCGATCCGCTCCGCGTCGTGCTGGGTACCGCCAAGGCCGACGCGAAGATTCAGCCCGTGCTTGAGCATCGCGGAGACCTTGGCGAGCTGCTCGATCAACTCGGAAGCCAGGGAGTCCTGCAGGTGCTGGTCGAGGGCGGAGGCGCCGTCGCCGGCTCCTTTCACCGCGCTGGTCTGGTCGACCGATATGTGCTGTACCTGGCACCGGCGTTTCTGGGCGGCGGCGACGGTGTGCCGCTCCTCAGCGGCGAAGGTGTGGTCACGATGTCGGAGCTTCGCCGGGGCCGATTCGAGTCGGTGACCAGGCTTGGCGAGGATCTTCGGGTCGAAGTGGTCTTCTGACCCGGTCACCGGAGTCGCCAGGGTCACCCGGTACTCCATTCGCCCGACGGAGCCGGTAGTTTTCGACCCATGCTACGCCTCGTGTTGCCAAAGGGATCGCTGGAAAAAGCGACCTTCAAACTGTTCGAAGACGCTGACCTGGCGGTGTCGCGCGACTCCAGCGTTGCGTACAAGGCCACCATCAACGACCCGCGCATCAGCGAGGTCCGCATCCTCCGCCCCCAGGAGATCGGAAGCTACGTCGCCGAGGGCCTCTTCGACATCGGCATCACCGGCCGCGACTGGATCGAAGAGCCGTCGTGCGAAGTCGAAAAGTTGGGCGAGCTCCGCTACTCAAAGGCCACCGCCAAGCCGGTACGAATCGTTGTCGCGGTGCCGGACGACAGCCCGTACAACGGGGTCGAGGATCTCCCGAGCGGGGTCAGGGTCTCTACCGAATACCCCGAACTCACTCGTCGGTTCTTTGCCGAAAAGGGCGTCGATGCCGACATCCGTCTGTCCTACGGCGCGACCGAAGCAAAGGTGCCGGACATCGTCGATGTGGTGGTTGACATCACCGAAACCGGCCGGGCGCTCCGGGCAGCTGGCCTCAAGGTCATCGACGAAATCCTGCAGAGCTATACCGAGCTCATCGCGAACCCCGTATCGGCAGCCGACGCCGAGAAGCGCCATGCGATGGAGCAGATCAACACGCTTCTTCAGGGTGTGCTCGATGCCCGGGGCAAGGTGCTGGTGAAGATGAACGTGCCGGGCGACTCGCTGCAGAGTGTCATCGACATCATCCCTTCGATGAAGGCCCCCACGGTGAATGAACTTTTCGGCGGCAGCGGATTCGCCGTCGAGACGGTTGTACCCAAGAACC
>CAZGVQ010000440.1:0-3723 GCA_964529355.1 uncultured Acidimicrobiales bacterium | reverse complement strand
GGCGGGATCGCATTAGCCTGCCAGCATGATTTCAGCGCTACTTGCCGTCAGTATCGGGGCCGCGATCGGGGTCTACCGCGGGGGCCGCCTCCAGAACCTTTCTGGACTCACGGTCGAACACTGGAAGCTGCTGGCCATCGGTGTCACCCTGCCGCTGATCGTCGCCTGGACCGGCATCCCGGGTGGCGTGTACCTGGTCATCCCTGCCCTGTGCTGCCTCATCGCGTTCTCGCTCCTCAACTTCACCGTCACCGGCATGGGCGTCGTGGCATTCGGCGTCTTCCTGAATCTCCTCGTCATCATGGCCAACGGCTTCATGCCGGTAAGCCCCGAGGCAATCGTGCGAGCCGACCTTGCCCCAAATCTCGCGGCCGCCTCAGAGCTAACCCTGCAGTCGCCGCGGGTCGTAGAGACCGCCGGCGACCGGCTGGTCTTCCTCGGCGACATCATTCCGATCGGGCTGTTCGATCAGGTGCTTTCCTTCGGCGATCTGATTTTGTTGTTTGGTCTCGCCGACGTGGTGATGAACGCCATGTTGCGACGTCACCGGGTTGAGGAAGCTCGCGTTGAGCTGCCGGCTACCGGAGGCCTCAAGCCAGCAATGTCGAACCGCTCGGTCGCCGCCTAGCTACCTAGGACTCCCAGCCCGGCCCACGATTGCGGCCGTGCTCCGAGCCCGGCGCCCGTATCGATATTCCAGTACTCGGCCAGCCCCGACGTGCTGGCGCCGTGATGCAAAGCCGATGCCAATGTCGACGCGCAATCGGCGTCGCGACGCTTCGCCGCCACCCAGAGGAGATAGCTGAGCTGGGGCCAGGCCGGACCACGCCAGTAGGTGTTCGGCTCATAGGTCGGCTCGGCCCGGTGGACGCCCGCAGGGCCGAATGGTCCGCCGTAGGATTCCGGGTCAACCAACGCCGCGATCGCCGAAGCGACGGCCGAGGAATCTTCACTCACCAGTAACGGAAGCAATCCGTCGGCCGTGCGGGCAGCGCCACTGCTCGGCGAGTCCGTGCCACCATCGACCCAGGTCTCGCCGTTCCAGCGACGATCCACCGCCTCGACAAGCTGATTGGCCCGCTCCTCGAGTGCCACACGGTCAACACCTGACCCGGCCTCCGAACCTGCCACCGACAGGAGTTCGAAGACGTTGAATGCGATCAGCGCGTTGAACCCGGCCGAGGAAACCTGAAATTCCGGGTTGAACACGGGTGAACCCCCCTCGGCCAGGACGACCGTCGAGACCAGATGCGACTTGTGGGCTCGCCAGCGGTCGATATCGAACCCACCAGGGCACGCATCGTCCCACCGAGGACTGTCGTCGGTGCCGGTCTCCCACGGATGACACAACAACACCAGGCCATCGTCGGAGCGCTGGCGATGCTCGACCAGAAATTCGAGACCTCGGGCGCAGGCGTCGAACAGTCCGACAGGAACCTCGATGTCGCGCCGGACCAGCTCGGCGTAGGCGTGCCCGAACATCGGCGGCTGGGTGATGCAGGAGCTCGCCGACCGTCCCCAGAACTCCTCGGGGGCCGCCGGGTCGAGCTGATAGTTCATATGCGGCACAAAGCCGAGAGCGTCCTGGTTGACCAGTACCTCCTCGAGTTCGGCCACCGCTCGGTCGCTGCGGCCGAGTTCGGCCCAGATCACCACGTGGAAGCACGAATCCCACAGCCACTGCCACGGATACACCTCGGTGTTTGGCGCGGTGTATCCGCGCCCCGCACCAAGGTCGACCCACTGGTCGTTCATCATCTCTAGAACACGCTGGCGAAGATCCGAACTCGTCACGATGTCATCTTCTGCTGCGGGAGCTGCCCACAACAAACGCGGGCCGTGTTGTGCATCGATCCGATGCCTTCACCGGCGCACACCCGCGCCTAGCCTGTCGGCGATGGCTCGATGCGCGTTCCTTTCTTTCCGGCTGGGCCTCGCAGACGGCGTGTCGGTGGTGGCATCCAGCTGGGACCGGGCACTCACCGCCCGCGGTTTCGACACGGTCACCATCGCCGGCGAGGGGCCGGTGGATCGTATCGTCGGAGGTTTGGCCATCGACGCGGCCGAACCCCCCACCCGCAGCGAACTCGAACTGGTGCTCGAAGATATCGACCTGGTCGTGGTCGAGAACCTGCTGTCGATTCCCCTGAACCTTCCGACGTCGCGTGTGGTCGCCGAGACGCTGGCCGGGCGTCCGGCGCTGCTCCACCACCACGATCCGCCCTGGCAGCGCGAGCGATTCGCCCATATCGATGAGCTTCCGCCGCACGACCCTGCGTGGCGCCATGTGGTCATCAACAAACTCACCCAACGCGAGATGGCCGACCGCGGATTCGAATCGACGGTGATCTACAACGGGTTCAACGTGTCTCCCCCCGTTGCCGACCGTGCGGCAACTCGCTCCAGTCTTGGTGTCGGCCCCGATGAGCCACTTCTGGCTCATCCGGTTCGGGCCATCGAACGCAAGAACATTCCCCAGGCGCTGCATATCGCAGCCGAACTCGGCGGCACGTACTGGCTCCTGGGTCAAGCCGAAGACGGCTATGACGACGAGCTCGAGACCCACCTGGCACAGGCCAACTGTCGAGTTATCCACCAACCCGCCGCATCGCGTGCCGAGATCTACGCCGCCGCCGACCTGGTGTTGTTCCCGTCGACATGGGAAGGCTTCGGGAATCCACCCATCGAAGCCGCCATCTACCGCAAGCCGGTTGTCGTAGGGACCTATCCGGTCGCCCAGGAATTTCGCGACCTGGGTTTCCAGTGGCTCACGACCGACGACATTGAGAAGGCACGAGGGTTTCTCGCCAAGCCTGAGGACCCGTCGCACGTCGAGACACTCGAGGTCAACCGGTCGCTGGCCGAATCGCATCTTTCCTTCGAGATCATGGCCGAACGCCTCGGAACGCTCATCGACGAGGCAGGATGGACACCGTGACCTCGGATCCTGATCCCGTTCTTGAGCGCCGTGCACAGATCGCCAAAGCCGTCGACCTCGGAAAGCGGGTGGGCTACTCGTTGTTCGGCCTCGCCGTGGTGGTGTTCTTCGTCGGATTCTTCGGCACGTTCACCGACACCAAGGTCACCATCATCATCGCCTGCATGCTCATCGGATCGGTCATTCTCGCGCCCGCCATCGTGTTCGGGTACGGCGTCAAAGCGGCGATTCGCCACGACGCCGGCGAATCCGGCGGACACTAAAGCCACCCGACCCGCCAACTAAGCTGCGGCGGTGCGATTACCTGCAGACGAGCGACGCGACCAGCTCATGGTGGTGGCGCTGGAAGCGTTCGGAACCCACGGCTACCACGACACGTCGATGAACCAGGTCGCCGAGGCCGCCGGCATCACCAAACCGGTGGTTTACCAACACTTCGACTCCAAGCACGCCCTGTATCTGGCGCTGCTCGTCGATATCGGAGACCGACTCCGCACCGCCATCGCCACGGCCCTTCACAACGCCGAGAGCCCTCGCGAGTTCGTCGAAGCCGGCTTTTCCGCCTTCTTCGAGTTCTTTGGCGAACAGCCCCATGCCTTCACCGTGCTGTTCGGCGATGGAGTCCGCAACGACAGCGACTTCCTTGCCGAACTCGAGAAGGTCGAGGAGTCGATCGTCGAGAACATCATCGAGGTGCTCCACGCACCCGACCTGCCCGACGACAACCAGCGAATCCTCGCCCACGGCATCGTGGGGCTGTCCGAAGGAATCGGCCGCTACTGGCT
>CAZGVQ010000439.1:0-3727 GCA_964529355.1 uncultured Acidimicrobiales bacterium | reverse complement strand
GTCCTGGTGTCGAAAGACGTGGGGGTTCGAGTCCCCCCGTCCGCACAGCAAGACCCAGAAAGACCTCCATAAAGACAGAGATACAAGGGCAGAACGGGTAGGAGTACCACGTGGCATTCGGCTCACGCCGACTGAAAAAGACCTCGTCTTCGGGCGGCCGCTCAAACGCGCCCGATTACGACCACGAGTATCAAGCCGAAAACGATGCCCAGACCGAGAGCGATTTCGCCGCGTTTTCCGAGACCAACGGCGCCCGCCTCAGCCCAGCGCTCGATAACTCGGTTTCGGGCTTCAACGGGGAGATGATCGACCTCACCGAAGATCCAGAGGTCGCCGCACAGACCGGGGATTTCGACCAGGAATCGGTGGCGTCGGAGGCCAGTGAGGTCACCCACGACGGCATCATCACCGACCCGAGCCCAACCCTGTGTGCGGTTACGCAGATGGCGGCCGAGGATCTCATCGGTACGCGGCTGCATATGTTGGTGGCCGAACCAGCCGATCAGGCAACGGTCGACCGGCTCCTTCAGTCGGCGCTCGATGGCTCGTCGAGCCAGCACGAGATCCAGATCACGTCGGGTTCGGGTACCACCTGGGTGGCGTTCAGTGGTTGGCGACAGCGACTCTCGCCCACATCGTCCATCATGCTCATGGCCGAGCCGATTCGCGGCCGGGCCCGCGTCGAGGACCCCGTCGAAGCGATTATCGATCGGTCGCCGTCGGGCATGGCCCGTATCGACGCCAACCTCAACTGTCGCTACGTCAACAATCGATGGACCGAAATCACCGGACAGCCGGTTGCCGGCGCGTTTGGCCACGGTTGGCTCGACATGGTCGACCTTGAGGGCCGCTCGGACTTTGTTTCGGCATTGCGCGAGTCGCTCACCGAAGGCCGAGGACTGCGCGGCCGACTCCGATTGGTGACGTCGGCTGGAGACTTCCGCTGGGTCGAGCTCGTCACCACGCCGGTCAGCGGCCATGGCTCGGGAATCAACGAGGCGGTGGCCAGCTTCGCCGACATCACCGACGACCTCGAGGCGGCGCGTCGCGCCGAGGAACTCACCCGGGTTCTCGAGGCAACGCCCGACCTCGTCGCCATGCTCGACCCGAAGGGGCATCGGATTCTCTGGGCCAACGATGCGTTTCGCAAGTTCCTGGGTGGGCAGGTCAACCCTCGCCTGGTGAATCACTTCGACCTCTCCTCGCAGACCTTGTGGGATGTCAACGCGCTTCCCTCCATCGCCCGCCGCGACTCGTGGCAGGGCGAGCTGACACTCACCAGCGGGCTTGGCGAAATCATCCCTGTCTCGGTTGTACTGGTCGCTCACCGCGACCCGAACGGTCGGGTCGAGAACCTCTCGTTCATCGCCCGCGACCTCACCGATCTTCGCAATGCCGAGCTACAGCTGCGCGCCACCGAAGTGCGGCTCGCCGCGCTTGTCGAGCACGCCTCTGACCTCGTGGCGCTGGTCGATAAGAACGGCCGGGTCGTCTATACGAGTCCGGCGGTGACCCGCGTGCTCGGATTCGCGGCCGGTTCCCTCGACGGCCTCGGGTTGGCACAGATCATTCACCCCGACGACATCGATCGCGTACGCGAGACCTCGGCCACGGTGCTCGAGGTGCCGAACCGCACGGCCAGTATCGAAGCACGCGTTTTGCGCAGCGACGACACCTGGCGCCACCTGGAAGTTGTGGTTACCAACCTCATCGATAACCCGGCCATCGGTGGCGTCGTTCTCAACGCACGCGATGTCACCGACCGGGTCGAGGCGGCGGCCGAGCTCGAGGAGCGGGCATACCACGATGCTCTCACCGGCCTCCCCAACCGGTCGCTGCTACTCCAGCGGGTCCGCGAAGCACTCGATCGAGCAGCCGCCCAGAACCGACTTGTGGCGGTGCTGTTCCTCGACCTCGACCGTTTCAAGGTGGTCAACGACTCGCTGGGCCACGCCGCCGGCGACGAACTTCTCGTCGAGGTGGCCCGCCGACTCAACAGCGTGGTGCGCGATGTCGACACGGTGTCTCGCCTCGGTGGCGACGAGTTCGTCGTGGTCATCGGTATTGAAGATAAGGAGGAGTCGGTGCTGGCAGCCGACCGCTTCCGCCGCGAGATCGCCGAGCCCATCATTCTGGGCTCCGAATCGATGGTGGTCACCACCAGTATCGGTATCGCCACCTCCGATGGCTCCGACGACCCAGCCGATCTGCTTCGCGATGCCGACACCGCCCTCTACCGCGCAAAGGAAACCGGCCGCGACCGGGCCGACGAGTTCGATGATCAGCTTCGGACCCGGGCAGTCAACCGGCTCGACATGGAGCGCCGCCTCCGCGCGGCCCTCGACGAGGAAGGCCCCGGCGCCGTCGTGGTGCACTACCAGCCCATCATCGAGTTGGCTTCAGGTCGGGTCATCGGCGCCGAAGCACTCGTGCGGCTGCGCGACGACGACGGTCAGGTTCGACGACCCTCCGAATTTGTCGACGTCGCCGAAGAAACCGGACTCATCTCGCAGCTGGGCCGGAGTGTGCTGGGCTCCGCGGCCCGCCAGCTCACGCTCTGGGACAACCGCGGCCAGTCGCCGCTCAGCGTGTCGGTGAACGTCTCGCCGAGACAGTTGGCCGACCCCCGTTTTGCCTCGCTCGTTGCCGCCGAACTCACCGCGATTGGGCTCGAGCCCGAACGGATGACGCTCGAGCTCACCGAAAGCGCGCTGATCGACGCCAACCCGGTCACCGAACAGGTGCTGGCCGAACTCACCGAGCTGGGTGTGCGGATCGGTCTCGATGACTTCGGCACCGGTTTCTCCTCGCTCGCCTACCTGAAGCGCTTCCCCATTACCTTCGTGAAGATCGACCAGAGCTTTGTGGACGGCTTGGGTACCGAGGACGACGACACCGCCATCGTGCGGGCCATCATCGCGCTTGCTCACAGCCTCGGACTGCTGGTCACCGCCGAGGGGGTCGAGACCGCAACCCAGCTTCGACTGTTGCAGCAGCTCGGTTGTGACCGAGCCCAGGGCAACCTGTTGGGCGAAACCGTGGGAGTCACGTCGTTCGATCCCCTGCCCCGCCGATTGGTCGACCTCACTGCACCGATCCCGAGCCGCCGACCCTGACCTACCCCTGCTTCGGCGGCTATCCGCGTTGGTTTTTGGGCAGCCGAATGGTGATTTTGGTGCCCTCGTTTGCTGCGGTCTCGATGGTGAGCCCGTATTCGGGGCCAAATGTCGAACGGAGGCGGGTATCGATGGCGAGAATCCCGACATGGGTTGTCGGGTCGGTGCCCCGGAGCGCGGCCTGCAACATCTCCGGATCGATGCCGACGCCGTCATCCTCCACCGTGATACTGATCTCTGGTCCAGCATCTTCGGCGGTGATCCGTAACGAGCCGCTGCCTGGTTTCGACTCGAGACCATGCCGCAGCGCGTTCTCGACAAGAGCCTGCAGAGACAACACCGGGAGCGGCACCGACAGGGCTTCGGGCGCGATGTTGAGCACCACGTTAAAGCGGTCGCCGAACCTCACCTGGGCCAGCTCGAGATACGTATCCACCAGGCGGAGCTCTTCGCTGACCGTGGTCAGGTCGGTCTGTCGCCGGAAGCTGGCGCGCAGAAACTCGGAGAACTGGGCGATGGACGCGCGGGCCCGGTCCGGATCGGCGTGCACCAGGCCAGCGATTGCGGTGAGCGAGTTGTGCAAAAAGTGTGGGGAGAGCTGCGCGCGAAGT
>CAZGVQ010000438.1:0-3728 GCA_964529355.1 uncultured Acidimicrobiales bacterium | reverse complement strand
GTTCACAAGCATCGAACCGGTTCCCACGACCGCTGGTGAGTCGACCTTCATCGCTCCCGACGGCGCCACCTGGCGCGCCATGCACTTCATCGACGGAGTCGTTGGCGATGCAGCGGTGCCGACCGATGGGCTTCGACATATCAGCGAGTTGTTCGGCCGGTTCGATCGGGCGCTCTCGACGCTGCCCGTGGCTTCGGTGGCCGAGACCATCCCACGGTTCCACGATTTTGGCTTTCGACTTTCACAACTCACCGACGCCATCGGGGTCGACCGGGTCGGACGCGTCGCAGCATCCGCTCCAGCTATCGATCGCTGTATGCAGGCCGTGGTTGAACTGTCGGATTCCGACGGGTGGTCGGACTGGCATGGCCTTCCGGTGCGCCTTGTGCACAACGACGCAAAGGCATCCAACGTTCTTCTCGAGCGTGCGACCGGAAACCCGCTGGCCGTTATCGATCTTGACACCTGCATGGCTGGCACCCTGCTGAACGATGTGGGTGAGTTGGTGCGCAGTTTTGGCAAGCACCCGCAACCGCTTGACCATGCGCGCATCGATGCAGTGATCGAGAGCTTCCGGGCCGGGTGGGGGAGCGACCTCACCGACGAGGAGAACGAGCTCATGGCTCTTGCCGGGGCAAAGCTCGCCATCGAAAACGCCGTGCGGTTTCTGGCCGACCACCTCGACGGCGACCGCTACTTCAGGCTCACCGGCACCGAATCAAACCTCGCCAGGTTCACCGCAGAAGTAACCCACGGAGAAAACCTCCTCACCTACGCCCAAAGTTAACCAAAGGTGCCAGGCACCTTTGGTTAACTTTTGTTGGGGGAGTGGTGGGTGTTGGTTAGACGGGGTGGGGTGGCGTGTACTGGAATGCCGCTGACCGACATTCCACGTCGTGACCTACTAGATTCACACGCAGTGGTTTGTAGTTGTCGGGTCGTCACTTCAGGTGACTCTCCGGCGGATTGCGAGCTCGATTTCCCCACAGGAGCCCCACAAGTGCCCCGTCCTTTCTTGCGGTTTCAGCGAGTAGCCCTCGGCGTCGTCATCGCGCTCGTGGGCAGTCTGCTGGCCGTGGCAGTGCCACAGGTTTCCGGAGCGCAGTCGTCCTCGGCCACCGAGCTCTACGACACTGCGTGGGATCTCGTGAGCAAGGCCACCGAAGACGAGATCGTCACGTACTTCGAGCACGTGGGCGACGTGGGTTTCGATGGGGTTTGGTTGTCCTTGCTTCCGATCGATGGTTTTGGCTTTGAGGCCGCCCAGGTTCACGGGGCAACAGGAGGCGAGGTTGCCGGTGATGGTTCACTGTCGTTGACCCCCGAACATCTGGCCCAGATGCGGTTCATCTTCGACGAGGCCGAGCGCAACGACGTCTCGGTGACCCTCGCTCCCATCTGGGGTGTGGGCTATATCCATGGCCATTGGACCGAGGGGGCGTGCACCCGGCTCGACGAAGGACCGCTGAACGCCGAGAACGCCTACGGATGGGGCCACGAAGTTGGTTCGGCATTTGGCAACGAGGCCAGCCTGGCGCGTTGGCTCTTTGGGGGCGACAACTTCTGCAACGTCGAGGACGGCGAGATCTGGTCGGAGATGGCCCGTGGCGTCCGAGACGCTGGTGCTCAGCAGGCCATTGGTTACCACACCGCATCCAACACCTTCCGCCACTTTCGATTCTCCGATGAGCCGTGGCATGAGTTCTTCGCCACCCAAACCTCCCATTGCACCCGACCCGAGATCGCAGAATCCGAGCTTGAAGACGTGGTGTCCAAGAGCGACGGCAAGCCGGTGTTCGCCGCCGAACTGCGCTACGAAGCAATCGCCCCCGACTGGTTGGGGTGCATCCATCACCCCGGCAACCCGGTGGACGCTGACGACATAGCCGACGATGTTCGGGCGGCACTGCGGGCCGGTGTGGACGGCATCGTGTACGGCCACAACGAACGCTGGCAATGGGGCTTGGACATCTTGGGCGCCACCGGCGAGCCCATTGCCTCACTCGGCTCTCCCGGCGAAGTCATCGCCCTCGAATTGGTGCGAGATGCATCGGTGCAGCAGCCGACCACGACCACGACCACGACCACCACGACCACCACCACTACGACGAGCACCACTACGACGAGCACCACTACGACGAGCACCACTGTCGCGCCCAGCACGACCACGGAGCCGCCGGCCACCACGGTTGCGCCGTCGCCGTCCAGCACCGACGGGGTGCCTCCGCCGCCCAGCGAGCCTCCCGCCACCACACCACCCGCGAGCCCGGCACCGGTAAGGCGGTGCGATGGCTTGGTGGCCACCATCGTGGGAACCGGCGGCGCCGATGTCATCGTGGGCACCCCGGGCTCCGATGTCATCGCAGGACTCGGCGGAAAGGATGTCATCGATGGTCGCGGCGGAAACGACATCATTTGTGGTGGCGCAGGCAAGGACAAGCTGCTCGGCGGTCCCGGATTCGACCTTCTCATTGGCGGCCGAGGTCGCGACCAACTGGCCGGGCATGGCGGCATGGATATTCTGCGCGGCGGCAAAGGGCCCGACCGGCTGTCGGGCGGTGGCGGCGCCGATCACCTCGAGGGTGGAGCGGGCGCCGATCGTCTTACCGGTGGCAACGGTTTCGACTCGTGCGTCGACGTCGAGAGCACCATCATCAAAACCTGTGAAGCCGGAGCCGCAACCGCGTCGCTTGGCGCAACGTCGGCCAGCGGCGCCCTAGTTCAGTCGCAGGGGTAGCTTCTCGAGCCCTCGCAGGTTGATGCGGCCGTTCCAGTGCGGATCGGCCGCCTCGGTTGCGTTGGGGAACCGCTGGAGAAACGAGTGGATAGCCACCTGGCCTTCCATTTTGGCCAGCGAGGCGCCCAGGCAATAGTGGATGCCGTTGCCGAACGACATGTGTTGCGACGCGTTCGCCCGGGTGAGGTCGAGGGTGTCGGCGTCGTCGCCCCAGAACTCCGGATCGCGGTTGGCCGAGGCGAGGCCGGCCAGCACCACCGAGCTTTCGGGGATATCGACCCCACCGAAGGAGAGCGGTGCGGTGGTGATTCGACGCGAGAACTGCACCGGCGACACGTACCGAAGGAGCTCGTCGATCGCGCCCGGTCCCAACGATTCGTCGTTGCGCCACAGATCGGCTTGTTCGGGATTGCGGAGCAGTTCGTAGATTCCGGTGCCGATGAGGTTCACCGTGGTCTCGTGGCCGGCCACAAACAACAGCGACACCTGGTCGCGGAGCTCGATGGTGGAGAGGCGGTCGCCGTCTTCTTCGACGTCGATGAGCGCGGTGAGGAGATCCTCGCCGGGGTTCTCGCGCTTCCACGCGATGACCGCCTCGATATGTTCATCCATCTTCTGGCCGGCGACTACGGCATCGCGAAGCGTTTGCTCATCGATGATGGGGTCGAGGGTCTTCACCAACTGTTCGCCCCAGGTTCGGAGCGCCTGCATGTCTCCGGGTGGCATACCCAGCATGGTGGTGATGACATCGAACGGGAGAGGAAACGCCAACCGGTCGACCACATCGGTGGTGCCCTCGTCGGCCATGATGTCGAGCTGTTGGTCGACCAGGTCCTGAATCATCGGTCGCAGCGCTTCGATGGCCCGAGGGGTGAATGCCTTTGAGACCAGGCGTCGGAGCCGAGTGTGGTCGGGAGGGTCCACATTGAGAATCGATGTGCTGGGGACAATGGATTCCTCGCCGAAGATCTCTCGCAGCAGGTTTTCGCGT
>CAZGVQ010000437.1:0-3736 GCA_964529355.1 uncultured Acidimicrobiales bacterium | reverse complement strand
CACCCAAATCATCACCGAGGCCGGGCGGATGACCCTCGAGTACTTCCAGGACCCGGCGCTGGTGGTCGATCGAAAACTCGATGGAACGCCGGTGACCGTGGCCGACCGAATGGCCGAGCGTTTCCTCCGCGAGCAGATCACCAAGCGGTTCCCCGACGACGCAATCATCGGCGAAGAAGAGGATGACGTGACCGGCACCACCGGTCGGTCGTGGGTCATCGACCCCATCGACGGAACCAAGAGTTTCACCGCGGGCGTTCCGCTATATGCGAATCTCGTTGCCGTCATCGACGACGACGTTCCGGTGGTGGGGGCCATCAACCTGCCGGCCCTCGATGAGCTGGTGATCGCTACCAGCGGGGGAGGGGCGTTCTTCAACGGCGAACCCACCCGGGTAAGTGCCACCGACGAACTGCGGGGTGCATACCTGATGACCTCAGGGTTGACCTACTGGCCTGAAGGCGCACTCGAACGACTAACCGCCGAAGGCATGACCATCCGCACGTGGGCTGACGCCTATGGATATGCCTTGGTCGCCACCGGTCGGGTCGCGGCGATGGTGGATCCGCTGGCCAATCTCTGGGACGTCGCACCGATGCTGGTGATCCTTGAGGAGGCGGGTGGTCGCTTCACCAGCCTGGCCGGCGAACGCACCGTGGCTGCAGGTAACGGGGTCGGTAGCAACGGTGCCATCCACGACAAGTTGATCGCCGTGCTCCCCGATCACGGTCGCGAGAGTTCCTAAAAAGGCAAGAACCCCTGCGCCCGCATCGCAGGGGTTCTCATCACGAGCGGTGTGTGTCCTCACAGCCGGGCGTGTAGTTCTTTTATCGGCGCAAGCCGATGAGTTCCTTAGCAACTCACCAAAGTGAATGGGGTGTCAGACACCCCATTCACTTTGGTGGTTACAAGTACTGGTTAGGACAGCGGTCCGCCGATGGGGACTGGTCCGGGGCCTGACTCGACCAGGCTTATGTTCTGCAGACGATTGCCCCAGTCGCTCTCGCCACCAACAGCCTGTGCGTAGGCAGCCTTGCGTCGGGCGACACGACCGGTTGCCTCTTCGGGAGTTGGCAGTCCTTCCTTGCTGAACTGGGCTTCGATGCCTTCCTTCAACATGAGGAGTGCCTCAGAGCGAAGCTGCGAAACGCGGCTTTCGGTGACGCCGAGGAAGCGGGCCAGATCCTGCGAGGTCTTGCCGTCGAGGAAGTAGCCGACAACCACCAGACGCTGGCGTTCGGGAAGCAGACGGATTGCATCGCGGAGGAATGCGTGGAGCTCACGTCGTTCGAGTTCTTCAAGCGGCTCGGGCGAGTGACGGTCGATGAGCACATCGACAAGGGTCAGATCCTCGTCATGGTCGTCGTTGACCTCATGTTCCAGAGCCAACACGACGGAGCGGAACATCCGGTCACGAAGGCGGGCCAATTCCGCAGCGGTCATGCCGAGTTCTTCGGACATTTCCTCTGACGTTGGGAGGCGTCCGAGCTTGGTTGCCAGCCGCTGTTCGGCGGCTTCGAGCTTACGGCCGAGGGTACGGACCGAGCGTGGTGCCCAGTCTGCTGCTCGAACCGAGTCAAGGATTGCGCCACGAATTCGCTGAGCTGCGAATCGATCGAAGGGAACTCCCCGTTCCTCTTCCCATCGGCGTGCGGCCTCCACCAGGCCGAGTGCGCCAGCGCGTTCCAGTTCTGCCCGATCTACGTGGCGAGGAAAGTGCACCGCTACTTGAAACACAATGTGCTTCACCAGCGGAAGATTCTCCTCGATCATCGCGTTCAGATCAGGATTGGTGGTGGGGTCACCCATACATTCGCCCTTCGTTGTGATCGACTGCGTTACGCGGTCGATCGATTGGTCCAGCGATGTATGTTTCGGCGGGTTGGGGCGCGACCTTGAGGAAAAGTTTCCAAATTGGGGCCTTCGACTTATCTATCGGCAGGTTTTCTCGCCGACTTGATAGGTCATCCGGACCGATTGCTCCCCAGCCGCCAGCAGGGGACACTCAACTTATCCACAGAGTTATTCACATCGATTGTGAAGAACGGTCAGGGGAGCAGATTTTTCTGCAGATTTTCGCGTAGATCCACCACACTCCCAGATTCATCGAGGTCTACGGCCGAAAGTTCGGCCAAACCTTCAAAGATCTCAGTGTCGATTCCCTTCAACTGCATGGCATAGAGAAACCCTGCGGCAGAATCGAGATGGCTGAGCCCCATCGCTCCGGCCTTCAAGGTGCGGTTGATGATGAGTTCGGCGGCCGTTGCCGCGGTGGCGGCAGCGCCGACTGCTGGCGGGGCGACCGCACCCACGATGACCGAACCCACACCACCACTGGTGGTCTGACCCCTTACTTCTACGCGCACGGCGCCTTCCAACCCCTCGGGGTGCGGGCGCCGAAGCATCGGTAGGTGCATGGTGAGTCGATCGCGGCGGGTGGCCGAGACCCGGGCGGTGACGCGTTGCACGCCGGGAAAGTGCGGGACGAGCAGGATCGTGTCGGGGAGTTCGGCCCGGTAGCAGTCGTGGGCATCGATGGGGGCCGGAAACCACACCAGTTCTCGCCCTGAACCGCCCGGTCGGCGAACCCAAATGCCGTCGCGCCAGTCGAGGCTCTGGCTCTTCAGGGCCCGATGGTGCTGCCGAGCGCACGCTGGGCCGCCGGTACCCATTTTTGCGACGTGGATTTCATCGACCCGCTGGAGCCGGGTTGCGGCATGGCGGGCGAGGACGCCGGTAAGGCCTGGGCTGAACCCCGCTCCTGCCAGGACCGTGGCACCGGTTCGTTCGCTGTGGCTGTCGAGGCGCAGCAGTCCTTGGACATCTTCGATGTTGTCTGACACCGACACCACGTGCACGCCCCGCTCAACCGCCTTGGTCGCGCTCCGAACGTGCTGGCCGGCCGGGCTCGCCAGCACCAGAAGATCGACGTCCGGTATACCAATACGGCGGCCGTCGCTCTCAACGCCGCCGCCTAGTTGGGCCAAAGCGGCGGCTTCGACTCCGGGGCGAATGTCGCGGAGGATGATCGCGTCGACCCCATCAGCGCCCTGCAGGTGTTGCGCCACCCGCGTGCCCACCGCACCAGCGCCGAGAATTCCGACTCGCATGTCAGTGTTGGTCGGGTCCTGAGAGACTTCGCCAGCCGCCCGACTGTGGTGGAACGCCGCCCGAGCCCTTGAGCCGCAACGCGGCAGCGACCGCAGCGCCAACCCCGATCGCAGCCAAAGCCCGGCGAATCATTGCCATCCCTTAAGTATTGTGCAAAAACGCATCCTCACCAATGCAGCCGAAACGCGTATGGGCGAAGCTGCAGAATGCCGATACGATCTACGGTCTTGGAGAGGTGGCCGAGCCAGGTTGAAGGCGCTCCCCTGCTAAGGGAGTAAGGATGGAAACGTTCTTCGTGGGTTCAAATCCCACCCTCTCCGCCAGTCTGTGTATGTAGACCCAGATCACTGCGCCTACACTGCAGTCCGCTGCGCTCGTAGCTCAATTGGATAGAGCATCTGATTACGGATCAGAAGGTTCGGGGTTCGAGTCCCTGCGAGCGCGCTAGACGAAACCGCTGCAGACGCAGCGGTTTCGTGCGTTTTGGCGTGCATCCACCGATTCGACCTTCACACTTGTAATCAACCTTGGTTACAAGCGGTCCGCGACTGCGATGCAGGTGCTCCTGATTTCCGGATCACGCGCTGCCTTTTGGCGGGGTCGCTGGGAACAATATGGGTGGCCT
>CAZGVQ010000436.1:0-3742 GCA_964529355.1 uncultured Acidimicrobiales bacterium | reverse complement strand
AGCGATGTCAAATTCGTAGGCCCGCTGTTGATACTCGTTGAAGTATGGCTTGAAGTTTTTCACATGATCGGACGATGTTGGCTATCATTAGGCGTGCAGCAGGCGCCCATATTGTTCGCAGCTCATGCTCCAGAGAGCCGCTCATAACCGGAAATATCGAGCAGTGCCTGGCCGACTACAAGCTAGTTGCGTTATGTCTTGACCTTGCGGGCCTTGGCGGTCTCAACCGTCTTGCCTGGGCGGGTGGGGGAGAAGAGGAACGCGACGATGCTCTCCATCTCGGCTGGTTGGCCTCGCACGGGTCGGGCTACCTGGGTGGACTCCTCGAGGACGACCTCGAGTGCCAGTCCGAGAGCCCCCGAGGTGAAATCGGTTGCCGGTGTCTCTGGATGCGCGGCGTGGAGGACGTGGATGTCACGGCGTCGGAACAGCACCGGCTCGGCCAGGGCGAAACCGTCGTGGATCACCACGCCTGCTGGCACAAACACCGCCCACCGTTGGGTCAGAACATGGATCGACCGAACGGCAAGCGGAGCCAGTACCACGCCGAGGGCGGTGATGATCCCGCCGAGGATCCATCTCTCAGCCAGAAGGAAAAGCGGCCCCAGAAAAAGACCGGCCGCAACCGCAAGCCAGGCCAGAGGGAGCGGTCCAAAAAGCACCGGCCCCGGTGGTCGCAGCGGCGAGCGCCACTCTTCGCCATAGGAGTTTCCGTTGATGAACAGCTCTCCAACCGGAGCGCTGAGCACCAACAGCGTCGCCAGGATCGATGCGCCGATAGCCAGCGCATTGAGACCTGCCCCAGCGTCGTTGGCGAACGCGGCGATCACGGCTGCCGGAACCGCCACCGGAACCAGGATCCGCACCGCGGTGAGGGTCTGGTCGAGAGGTACCAGCAGCGCAGCGAGAGTGAGCCCCCAAACCACCCACAGGCCAACCGAGGTCCCGGTGCGCAGAAGAGAGTCGCGGCTGGACAATGCGTCGGCGAATGCGGGGCCGGCCACAAAGGGGAGCGAGGCCCACACCAGGCGGAGCAGCCAGGGGGCGGCCCGATCGAACAGGGAAGAAACAGCTAGCACTCTCAAAAACGTGGCACACCCCCTGCTGCTTCGCCCACTGGTGCGCGAATATGATCGCCGCTGTGACCAGAGACGCAAAGAAGGACGGCCCCGCCGAACGAATGGCGGTCCTTGGCGAGCAGGTCGCCCGCCACAACAAGGCCTACTACGAGGACGACGCTCCCGAGATCCCCGATGCGGCCTACGACGAGCTGGTGAGCGAGTTGCGGTTGCTCGAAGAAGCCCACCCCGAGCTGGTGCCCGCCGACTCGCCCACCACCACCGTGGGTGGAGCGCCGAACCAACAGTTTGCGCCGGTCGAACACCGGCAGCGCATGATGTCGCTCGACAACTCCTTCGACGCCGACGAGCTGGTCGAGTGGGGCAACAAGCTCCAGCGCGCACTCGACGGCCAGCCCGTGCCGCACTTCGTATGCGAGCTCAAGTTCGATGGCTTGGCCGTGTCGATCCGCTATGAGGACGGCCACCTGGTGCAGGCCGCCACCCGAGGAAACGGGAGGGTTGGCGAGGATGTCACCCACAACGTGCGCACCATTTCCGACGTGCCCCACGAGCTCGCGGGCTCGCCGCCAGCGGTGGTGGAGGTTCGCGGTGAGGTCTACATGTCGCTGGCCGACTTCGATGCCCTGAATGCCGCCCAGGTCGCGGCGGGCGAGAAGACCTATGTCAACCCGCGAAACACCGCGGCCGGGTCTCTGCGTCAGAAGGACGCGACCATCACGGCCTCTCGCAAGCTCTCGTTCTGGAGCTACCAGCTGGGCGAGGTGGTCGGGGGTCCCGAACTCACCTCGCACAGCGGCACCTTCGACTACCTTCGCTCGTTGGGTTTTCCGGTGAACGATCACTCACGGGTCGTCGAAACCATGGACGAAGTGCTCGCCTACATCGCCGAGTACGAAGCCAAACGCCACGACCTTCCCTACGAAGTCGATGGCGTGGTCGTCAAAGTCGACTCTCTGGCGCTGCAGAACACGCTGGGTTTCACCGCCCGGGCGCCTCGGTGGGCCACCGCCTACAAACTTCCGCCCGAAGAACAAACCACCAAGTTGCTCGATATCGAGGTCTCCATCGGCGCTGGCGGGCAGGCCACTCCATTCGCCCGACTCGAGCCGGTGTTTGTCGGCGGCTCAACCGTCGGCACGGCAACCCTGCACAACCAGGATCAGGTGCGAGAGAAAGACGTTCGCCCCGGCGACACGGTGATCGTTCGCAAGGCGGGCGACGTGATCCCCGAAGTGGTGGGCCCGGTGCTCAGCGAGCGCCCCAAGGGTTTGCCCGAGTGGGTGTTTCCCACCGAGTGCCCGGTGTGCGATACCGCACTTATCCGCCCCGAGGGTGAGGCTCGTAACCGCTGCCCCAACTACACCTGTCCGCAGCAGATCCGGGGCCGAATTCAGCACTTTGTGAGCCGGGGCGCCATGGACATCGAGGGCTTCGGCGAGAGTCGCGTCGATCTGTTTGTGAGCGAGGGCATGCTCACCGACGTGGGCGATATCTACTCGCTCGATTTCGACCGCATTGGCCAGATGGAGGGGTTCGGGGAAACCTCGGTCACCAACCTGCGCACGGCCATCGAAGCATCAAAGGAGATGCCGCTCGGCAACATGTTGTTCGGGCTACGGATTCAACACGTCGGGGCAACCGTCGGCGAGCTACTGGCCGCCGGGTTCGGAAATCTCGATGCGCTGATTGCCGCCGACACCGAACAGATCGCCGCAATCGAGGGCCTCGGTCCAATCATCGCCGACAGTGTGCACGACTGGTTCAGCGACCCGGCACACTTGGCGGTCATCGAGAAACTGCGGGCCGCAGGGCTCAATCTCGAAGGCCCCGAGGTGGTCGATGTCGCGCAAACCCTCGAAGGCCTCACCGTGGTGGTGTCGGGCGGACTCACCGACTTCAGCCGCGACGAGGTGCAAACCGCAATCAAGTCGCGCGGTGGAAAATCGCCAGGGTCGGTATCGAAGAAGACAACCGCGCTTGTGCTGGGAGAGAACCCGGGCGCATCGAAGGTCACCAAGGCTGAGGAGTTGGGCATCCCGGTGCTGAACGAAGCGCAATTCGTCGAACTGCTCGAGACCGGTATCGTTCCTGAATCATGACAACCACTTCAGCGTCAGCGGTCATCTGGGACCTCGGAGGCGTGTTCAGCGCATCGCCGTTCCGGGCACTCGCCACCTTTGCCGAATCCGAAGGCATCGATGCCGAGACCTATCAACGTACGGTCTTTGGACCTTTCGATACCGACACAGCGGATCACCCGTGGCACCGACTTGAACGCGGCGAGATCGCAATGTCCGAGGCGCTCGATGAGATCCGCAACAACCTGAAGGCGGTCGGCATACAGGCCGACCCGTTCGGTTGGTTCGGTGCCATCCGACCCGACACCTACGATGCAGCTCCTCTGGTCGAACTCGCCACCGAACTCCACGAGCGGGGCATCTCCCAGGCCATCCTCACCAACAACGTCGCAGAGTTCAGAGGAAAATGGGAGCGACTGGTGCCCATCGAAGTCTTCGGCGCAGTGATCGACTCACACGAGGTCGGCGTGCGAAAACCCGACCCGAAGATCTACCACCTAGCGCTCGATGCGCTCGGCATCGCGGCGGCAGATGCGGTGTTTGTCGACGACCTCGCCGCCAACGTCGCCGCGGCAGAATCCG
>CAZGVQ010000435.1:0-3775 GCA_964529355.1 uncultured Acidimicrobiales bacterium | reverse complement strand
GCGGAGACTCATAGCGAAGCGCAGAGAGAGCGACCGCAGGGAGCGAACGACCAAAGAAACAGCTTGACGGTCGTCCGGAGCGGGCGGAGGACGACACGAGCGCGGAGACTCATAGCGAAGCGCAGAGAGAGCGACCGCAGGGAGCGAACGACCAAAAACTACGCGACGTCGCTTATGTCGTCGGGCACTGCGGTGAAGAGGGGCTTTGGTGGGGCGATCTGGAAGCCCTGGGCGTAGTCGATGCCGAGATCGACGAGGGTCTTGAGCTGGTCGTCGTCTTCAACGCCTTCGGCGATGGTGGGAATGCCGAGACGATCGGCGAGCGTGACCACCATGTCGACGAAGCGTTCGTCGACCTCGGGACGAATCCTCGAGCCGTCGATCTTGATCGCATCGAGTGGCACGGCGGTGAAGGACTCGAGGCTCGACGCTCCACGCCCGAAGTCGTCCAGGAAGATCTTCATGCCGGCGTCGCTGAGTCGGCGGAGGTTTTCCATCACGTCGAAGTCAGGCACCAGCAGGGTCTCTTCGGTGATCTCAAAGGCGAGCGCCTGAGCCGGAACTTCGTTGCGCTGGAGTTCTTCGAGAACGTCGGTGGTGAGCATGAGGTCGCCGAGCTGTTGGGGGCTCAGGTTCATGGCGAGAAAGGCGCTCTCTGAGGCAACCTGCTTGAGGTCGCGACAGGCCAGGCGGATGAGTTCCTGACCAAGCGAGATCATCTGCCCGGTGATTTCGGCGACGGGGATGAAGCGTCCCGGACCGACCAGGCCATCCTCGGGGTGGAGCCAGCGGGCGAGCACTTCGACGCCACGGGGGTGGTTCCAGTTTTCACCGAGCGGAACGATTGGCTGGTGGAACAGGACGAAGCGTTCGCTCCCGATGGAGTGATCAAGGTCGGTCTCGTCGCGCAGGCGAGCCGAGATGGCTTCGCCGAGGTTGGGTTCGAGTGATTCGACGCCGCCGCCTCGTGACCGGGCAGCTTCGAGTGCCAGGTCGGCACCGAGAAGCAGCGACTCGCCGTCCTGGCTGCGGTCACCGAGAGCCACACCGAGTGCGGCTTTCACTTTCTGCGGTTGCCCGAATGTGCGGATTGGCTGCTCGACGGCCTCGAGTACTCGCTCGATGACCGGACCGAGGGCTTTCGCATCGACGATGTCGGCGCTGATGACCACCCAGCCGTTGCGATAGGGGCGCAGGTGATCGCCGTCGCGCAGAATGCGCTCGAGTCGCTCACCGAGGACCTGGTTGGATTCTTCGTCGGCGTCTTCGTTCCCGATCCGTCCGACACACGCGATGACGGCAGCGCGGCTGCCGTCTAGTCGGCTTAGCCGAATCGTGTCGCCGATGAGCTCGGTGAGCGGTATGGGGTTGATCACTTCGATGTCGTCCACGGTCTAGGTATCGTCGCCCCCCGTGGATTACTTAAAGCCCCATTCCAAGAATGACCTCGATTTCCCACATCTCTCAATTTTGTGGTTCTTGGCTTAGTGGCTCAGTTCCCGGGTCACCGATGCCGACAATTCGCCAGCCGCATCGAGGACCGCCTGACCGTGGGTACGGCCGGGCTTGTTCCCCAGGCGCTCGATGGGCCCGCTCACGCTTACGGCTCCGACAACCGCGTCGGCGACGACCACCGGTGCGCTCACACTGGCTACGCCGGCCTCTCGTTCTGCGACGCTGTCGGCCCACCCCTTCTGGTCGTCGACGTCACCCCGAAGAGCTTTGCCGCCCGAACCAGCAGATAGCGGCAGGACGGCACCGCGTTCGACGATGGTCCGCAAGCCGTGGGGCGATTCGACCGAGGCGATGCAGATGCGGGTCTCGCCCTGTCGCACATACAGCTGGGCCGACTCACCGGTTTGGTCGACCAACCGTTGGAGAATCGGAACCGCGACCTCGGCCAACGGGAAACCGGCCTCAGCGTTCTGACCCAGGCTGATAAATCTCGCACCGAGTGTGTATCGACCTTCTCGGTCGCGGCGAAGCAGTCCATGTTGTTCGAGGGACCCGGCGAGGCGATGGGTGGTGGCTCGGCTGAAGCCGCTGGCTTCGACGAGCTCAGAAAGCGACCGTGGACGAGCCTCGACCGCGTCGACCAACACCATCGCCTTGTCAACCACGCCAACTGCGCTTACGATGCTTCCCATAAGACAAGATTATCGTCTCAATATATGAGATCGTCAACAACACTCTTCAGGAGCCGCTCCATGAGCGATCAAGCCAGTGACGCAAGCCGCCCAAAGACCCTCATTGAAAAAGTCTGGGATCGTCACGTCGTCGACACCTCCGATGGGTCCGCCGGGTCATCGGCCAGCGGCGAGCCATCGCTGCTCTACATCGACCTGCATCTCGTCCATGAAGTCACCTCGCCCCAGGCCTTTGACGGGCTGCGACTGGGAGGCCGTACGGTCCGTCGGCCCGACCTCACCATCGCTACCGAGGATCACAACGTTCCCACGGCCGATATCGATCAGCCCATCGCCGACCCGGTAAGCAAGGCCCAGGTCGACACGCTGCGAAAGAACTGCGACGAGTTCGACGTGACGCTGTATTCAATGGGCCACATCAATCAGGGCATCGTGCATGTCATCGGCCCAGAACTGGGACTCACCCAGCCCGGCATGACCGTGGTGTGCGGCGACAGCCACACGAGCACCCATGGCGCGTTCGGGGCGCTGGCCTTCGGAATCGGTACCAGCGAGGTCGAGCACGTGCTGGCCACGCAAACCCTGCAACAAGCCGACCAGGAAACCATGGCCATCACCGTGAACGGCCAACTGCCCCAGGGCTCGACCGCCAAAGACGTGGTACTCGCAATTCTCGGTGCCGCCGACACCGGCGGCGGTATCGGTGCCATCGCCGAGTTCCGTGGTTCGGTCATCGAGGAGCTCTCGATGGAAGGGCGAATGACCGTCTGCAACATGTCGATCGAGTTCGGAGCCAAGGCCGGCATGATCGCTCCTGACGACAAGACCTTCGAGTATCTGCAGGGACGACCCCATGCACCCACGGGAGCGGAGTGGGACGCGGCGGTTGCCGACTGGAAGACCCTCCGAACCGACGAAGGCGCAACATTTGACCGCGAAATCGTGCTCGACGGCGCCGACATCGTCCCCCACATGACCTGGGGCACCAACCCCGGTCAGGTGGCACCGATCTCGGCGAACGTTCCCGACCCTGCAGCGTTTGAGGACCCCGCTGCCCAGGACGCAGCCTCGCGAGCGCTGGAGTACATGGGCCTTACCGCGGGAACTCCCCTACGCGAAGTTCCCGTCGACACCGTGTTCATCGGCTCGTGCACCAACAGCCGGATCGAAGACCTCCGGGCGGCTGCCGCCGTAGCGAAAGGCCGAAAGGTGAAGCCGGGAATGCGAACGCTGGTGGTGCCCGGCTCGGGGCTCGTGAAGGCCCAGGCTGAGGAAGAAGGCCTCCACACCATCTTCACCGAAGCCGGTTTCGACTGGCGCGAGCCGGGATGCTCGATGTGTTTGGCCATGAACCCGGACAAGTTGTCACCAGGAGAGCGCAGCGCCAGCACGAGCAACCGAAATTTCGAAGGCCGCCAGGGTCGCGGAGGGCGGACCCACCTCGTGTCGCCCGCCGTCGCCGCAGCCACAGCAATCGCCGGCACGTTCGCCACACCAGCCGACCTCGACTGAAAGTAGATCATCATGGAACCAGTAGCAATCGTGCAAGGAACCGCGGTCCCACTCGACCGGTCCGATGTCGACACCGATCAGATCATTCCCAGCGATTGGCTGAAGCGTGTCGAACG
>CAZGVQ010000434.1:0-3780 GCA_964529355.1 uncultured Acidimicrobiales bacterium | reverse complement strand
GAGCGCAAGGGTGACGGTGTGGGGGTGGGGCCTCATGGGGCGGCTCTCCATTGAAGGGGGGAAGTGGAGGTGCGGGTGGGGTACGGCACGACCCTAGCCCGGAGCGGTCAGCTGATCGGACCACTCGGTGCCCACAGGCGCGGGTCTACCCAGGTTGGGGTTTTTACGCGGTCGTCGGGAGACCGGTTCGCCAACGACGACGCAGGCGTCGCACAAAGCGCCAGAGCGAGAAGGTGACCAGCACCGCAGCGATCGCAAGGATGCCCACCACACCAACGGTCAGTACCGGGTACGCGAGGCCCAAGGACACGATTCCGACGGCGGCGGCGTCTTCGGTGAGGCTGGCCGCGATGTTGCTGAATGGTTCGGGCGACATGTTGATCGCGGCTCGGGTGGTGGCCTTTGCGGTGTGGCTGGTGAGTGCGAGACCCCCGGCGGTGACCGCTCCGGCGAGCAGTGAACCGCCGCCCTCGGCGGCGACTGCGATGCCGAGAAGCGTGCCTCCGACCGGTCGGATGATGGTGCTCGCTACGTCCCACGCGTTGTCGACATAGGGGATTTTGTCGACGACAAACTCGAGCGCATAGAGCACCGCTGCCGCGACGAGAATATCGGTGCGATGGAGGACTTCGGGGGTGGCCGCCCAGTCCATGCGTCCGGCGATGCCCAGCACGAGCACTGCCGACCAGAGGTTGAGTCCTGCCGCCCAACCGCCTCCTGTGAGTGCTCCGAACTCCATCGCGAAATCCTAGAGGACCATTGTGGAACTACGGGTCAACTCGCCAGAACCCGCCGGCCACCCGGCCACAGATGGCGTTGCTCTCCAGCGGGCGTACCGTTTCGTCAAGCGGAATCGCAGCCACGGTGACGCACTGGTGGTTGCTCTGTTGCCACGTGTTGGGAATGCGGAAGTCCAGCGAGAAGTCGCCCAGCGATTCTTCGTCGGTTGCTTCAAAGACCTCTTCGAGTGTCTCGCCCGACTCGGTTTGGGTCAGGGTGACCAACCATCCGGCTTCGGCGGTGGACTGGTCGGTGTACCGAACGGTGACCCGGCACTGCGAGCCACAGAGGTCCATGCCGAAGAAGGTGACCTCGGGGGCAAACAGCGGTGCCTCGATACCCGCAAAGGTCTTGCAGGAGTAGCCGCGATCTTTGTCCGGACCGCCGAGGCAATCATCGGTTCCTTCTCCGCCGTCGAGCACATCGCGCCCTGGTCCGCCGTCGAGAGCGTCATCGCCTTCTTCGCCGGAGAGCTGATCCCGGCCCGCCGAGCCCGCGAGCTCGTCGTCGCCGATGCCGCCGTAGAGGAGGTCGTTGCCCTTGCCGCCGTCGAGGATGTCGTCGCCGGCTTCGCCCAGCAGGCTGTCTTCGTGCCGGCCGCCGTCGAGGACGTCGTCACCTTCGGAGCCGAGCATGTAGTCCTCGTTGTTGCCCCCGAACAGGTGGTCGTTGCCCGGGCCGCCGTGCATGAAGTCTGCGCCGGGTCCTGCGTCGAGCATGTCGTGCCCGGGGCCGCCAAAGACGTGATCGTGGCCCTGTTGGCCGAAGGCTTCGTCGTTGCCCTCGCCGCCGTGCACCAGGTCATCGCCTTTGCCGCCGCTGAGGCGATCGTTCCCCTTTTCACCCCAGGCACGGTCCTTGCCGTTGCCGCCGTTGATGGTGTCGCGGCCGGCGCCGCCACAGATCGTGTCGTTGCCGCCGAGTCCGTCGATGGTGTCGTTGCCGCCCAGGCCGACGATGACGTCGGCCCGCCGGGTGCCAACGATGGTCTCGCTCGCGTTCGTTCCGATGATGGTGGCCAGCTTGCCGTCACAGAAGTGGCGCGGGTCCGGCTCGTCGGGGTCGGCATCGGGCTGGGCGCTTACGCGCGGCGTCACGCTGAGCAGCAGGGCCAGCACGGAGACGGCAGAGATCAACCAGAGGGACTTGGAAAACAGCGGAGCAGACATGACCCTTAGTGGGGGAGGCAACACGTATCGTGCGCATATCCAACACGATCAACCCCGCATTGGGGTGGATGGTGCCCATGTTGTGGCTGTTACAGCTACTCGGTTCGCCAGAGTCCCGAGCTGGTGATCTGTCCGCAAATCTCGTTGCTGGGAGCGGCGTGAGTATCGGAGCGGGGGCCAATGGCCTGCACCGTTGCGCATTGCCGTTCCTGGCCGGGCCATTCGGCGTAGGTAACGCGGAAGGCCAGGCGGGCATCGCCGGTTCCCGGGATCGAATCGAACGTGCGCTCGAGCACTTCGCCTGAGCCGGTGAGCGTGATCGATACGATCCAAGATTCCTCAAGTTCGGTCTGATCGTCGAAGGTCAGCGCGATCTCGCAGTCGCGACTGCCGCAGCCCTGCCACGTGAAATCGCTGAGGGTCGACTGGGGGAGTGGGAACTCGATGCCGGCCCCGCTACATCCCACGCCAAAGTCCTCGGCGTCGCCGCCGAAGCATTGGTCGGTTCCGCCGCCGCCGTTCATGCGATCTTCGCCCTTGCCGCCATCGAGTCGGTCGTTTCCGCCGTTGCCCTCGAGTCGATCGTCGCCCGGGCCGCCGATCAGGGAGTCGTTGCCGGCCTTCTTGGCCCTGGGAGCAGTGCCGTTTCGTTCGTCGCCGTTGCGCGAGTCGCCTAGGAGAAAGTCATCGCCGGCTTCGCCGTCGAGGAGGTCGTTGCCGTCGCCCCCGAGGATGCGGTCGTCGCCGGGGCCGCCGGTGATGGTGTCGCGATGCAGACCCCCGTAGAGGAGATCATCGCCGCCACCACCAATAATCGTGTCGTTTTGGCGCCCGCCTTCGATCGAGTCGTCGCCGATGCCGCCGTCGAGAGTGTCTTTGCCGGCGTCGCCGAGAAGCCAATCGTTGTTGGTGCCTCCGAAGGCGGTGTCGTTGCCGTCGCCGCCGGTGAGGAAGTCCGCGCCGGTTCCACCGATGAGTCGGTCGTTGGCCTTGCCGCCGTAGAGCAGGTCGTGCCCGGCGCCGCCGTCGAGTACATCGGCTCCGTCGGCTCCGATGAGAAGATCGTCTCCGGTATCGCCCTTCAGGACGTCTTTGCCGGCGTCGCCGAACAGACGATCGTTGCCAACCCCGCCGACCAGTCGATCGTTGCCGCTGCCGCCACAGATAATGTCGTTGCCGCCGCCGCCGACGATGAAATCGTTTCCGCCGCCGCCCACGATGACATCGACGCCCGTGGTGCCAACGATGCGGTCAGCTGCTGAGGTGCCGACGATGGTTGCGACCTGTCCGTCGCACTCCGGGCCGTCGGCCGCAAAGGCGGACGGGGTAAATGCCAGCAGGGCAGCCACCAGCGAGAGGAGTCCGCCGATTCGGACTGCACGACCTCGCAAAAACCAGGAATACGACTGCATTTTCGGGCTCCTTCGCCGTCCGCTCCGCTCCTCCCAGTGTCTCGCTTCACGACCCGATACACCAAATTGCACTAAAACGCATCAAAAGGGGTGTAGGCCTTCTGCACTAAATCTCCACATGGCGGCGGAAATTCGCCAACCACTAGGGCCCTTGAGCGTCTTAGGCTGGTGGGGTGACCTTGTTCTCGCGCGTCTCCCGGTGCACCTGCCTCTTTGCGGGCAAGGGTCTGGCCACGGAGCGTGGTCATCTCTACACTGGGGATAGCGGCCGAGTGCCCTCGGTTCTGTCTTCCCCCCGGATTGCCCCGTGATCTTCAACTCCCTCACCTATGCAGCGTTTCTGCCGCTCGTGCTGCTTGCGTATTGGGGATTCGGCAAGCGCCGACAGAATCTGGTGCTGCTGGTAGCCAGCTACATCT
>CAZGVQ010000433.1:0-3812 GCA_964529355.1 uncultured Acidimicrobiales bacterium | reverse complement strand
CGCGCCGGCCGGCGCGGACACTTGGCACGAAGTCGACGAGTTCGTTGTCGACCGCCGGAGGCGGCTCGGCCTCAGCGGCACACAACGACGACTCGTATTCGGGCGAGAGGATGAGTCCCTCGAAGTTGCCGTACTGGCGGAGGCGATGTCCGGCCTGGTCGACGTCGGCTCCGGTGAGGTGCGCCCGGTACAGCTCGCCGGCCAATCGGGCATTGTCGACGCTGGCGATGCGGGTCCGCTCGGCCTGGGGTCGGCGTTCGATTTCGTAGGTGCTCAGGATGTCGGCCGACGATTGGCCGTGGATCACCGATGCCAGCTTCCAGGCCAGATTATGAACGCCGTGGTAGCCGAGGTTCATCCCGAGCCCGCCGGTTGGGTAGAGCGTGTGTGCGGCGTCGCCGGCAAGAAACACCCGACCCCGACGGAAGTCGTCAGACAGCCGGGCTTCGGGGGTCCAGGGCGCAATGCTCTGGACGTTGATGTCGCACTGAGCGTCATGGTCACCGATTGCGCTGCGGATCCAGGCGATGCAGTCGGCCTCGGTGATGTCCTCCGGAGCGATCGGCGGCGTGAACGTTGTGCATTGCGCTCGCCACCGTCGGTCGCCGTCGAGTGGTTGAAACAGGCCGTAGCCCATCGGGTGATACACGAACAGCAGCGCCCCGCGTCGGTCGCCAACCCAGGGCGACATATCGGCGTCATACAACACGTCCTGCACCACCGCGGCGTTGCTGAAACCAACATCGAGCTCGCCGCCGAGCAGGCTCCGCACACTGCTGTTTCGGCCGTCGGCGCCAATCACCCACTGGGCTTCGACATCCACCACGTCGCCGGCGCCGCCGTCCTCTTCGAACCGTGCATGGCAACCGGATTCGGTTTGCTGCAACGAGATCAACCGTGCGCCAAAGCGAACGTCGGCGGAGCGAAAGGATCGGGCTGCCTCAAACATGATCGGCTCGATGAGATCCTGCGAGGTCATCACGGGCATGACGGGGCTGGTCGCCCGAGGAATCGAGTGATAGCTCTCGGTCGGAAGTCGATACACCTCGGGTTCGGCAAAGGTCGTGGAGTAGCGCACACTCTGCAGCCACTCGGGCGGTAGTCCGGTGGCGGTGACCAGGTCGGCCAGCCCCATCTGTCGCAGAATCTCCAAGGTTCGAACGTCGAGGAATCGGGCCCGTGGATGGGTGGACGTTGTCGGCCGATCGTTGATGAGGAGGTTCTCGACACCGTGCTGCGAAAGCAGCGCTGAGGCGGTGAGCCCAATGGGTCCGCCACCAACGATCAGAACCGGAACCTGCACTGCAACACCCCTTTCGACCCCGGCGACCCTAATGACGACTTTATGACTTGTGGCGATGGGCACACCGTCCGACTGAACCTAGCCATCCCGCGTGAGGTTTACTTTCTGGATGGCATTCCTTACCTCTCATACCAAACGGTTTGTCCTGCTGCTGATGACCATCGCTCTCGTGGCGGCGGCCTGCGGCTCTTCAGACGACACTTCGACAGCTAGCGGCGGCGAAACGGCCGATGGCGCGGCGATCACCGAGATCAACCTCGGTGCCATCCCCGACCAGGATCCCGAGTTGCTCGCTCGGAACTACGACCTTCTCGCCAGCTATCTCGGCGATGAGCTTGGTGTCACGGTGAACTTCGAGCCGGTCACCTCCTATGAAGCTTCGGTATCGCAGTTCCGTGTTGGCGACCTTGACCTCGTTTGGTTTGGCGGACTCACCGGTGTACAGGCCCGCCTGCAGGTCGATGGCGCCGAAGCCATCGCGCAGCGCGACATCGACGCCGAGTTCACCTCGGTATTCATCGCCACCACCGACAGCGGCATCGAGACCATCGATGACGTTGCCGGCCTGTCCGATGTCGCGGGCCGCTCGTTCACTTTCGGTTCCGAGTCATCCACTTCGGGTCGCCTCATGCCGCAGTCGTTCCTCGATCAGGCTGGCGTGACGCTCGAGGATCTTGACGGTGAGCCCGGATTCTCCGGCGCCCACGACAAGACCATCGAACTCGTCGAGGCAGGCACGTACGAAGTCGGTGCGCTCAACAGCCAGGTTTGGTTCGATCGGGTCGAAGCTGGCGAGGTCGACCTCGACCGGGTGCAGCTGATCTTTGAGACTCCTGCCTACTTCGATTACCACTGGGTTGCCCGCCCCGAATTGGGCGATGACCTGCAACAGCAGATCGTCGACGCGCTGGCCAATCTTGATCCATCCGACCCCGACCAAGCTACGATTCTTGAGTTCTTCGGCGCCGAGGCCTTCATTGGCACCGAGAGCGCGAACTACGCAAACATCGAGAGCGTTGGCCGGGAAAGCGGATTGATTGAAGAATAAGCCAGACGTCCTTTCATTCCGAGACGTCTCTGTCCAGTACTCCTCATCGGGCCCCTTTGCGCTCCGAAACGTCACCTTCGACGTTTGTGCGGGCGAAAGGGTCGCCCTGGTGGGACCATCGGGTGCGGGCAAAACCACCATTCTTTCGGCGGCCAACGGGCTGGTAACTCCGGTCGGCGGCTCGGTTGTGGTGAACGGGGTCGACACCGCTGACCTCGGCAAACGGCAGTACCGAAGCACCCGAAGCACCATCGGCTCGGTGCCGCAGGGCAATGCGCTCGTCGGCCCGTTGCGGGTGGCCCACAACGTGGCCTCGGGTCGACTGGGTCAGTGGGGCCCGCTCGAGGTCATCCGCACCCTCATTCGTCCCCGCGATACCGATGCGATCCTCGCGGTGCTCGATGAGGTCGGAATCGGCGACAAGCTCTGGGAGCGGGCCGATCGGCTTTCGGGAGGACAGCAACAGCGGGTGGCCATCGCCCGCACGTTGTACCAGAACGCCAACCTGATCCTGGCCGACGAACCGGTGAGTGCGCTCGACCCGGCACGATCCGAGGCGGTGCTCGAGATTCTCACCGAGGTGGTCACCGGCGAGTCAGGACGGGCATTGGTGACCAGCATGCACGACGCGCCGCTGGCCCTGAAACACTGCACCCGCATCATCGGGCTCCGCGCCGGAGAAGTGCTGTTCGATCAGCCAGCAGACCAGGTCGATGATGTCCAGCTCGACGGTCTGTACGAGCTCGAGGGTTAGCGGGTAGTCCCGGTGACCACGGTCCCTGGTCGCATAGCGCCAGCGCCGCCCGCGCGGTGGAACCGCCGGGTCTGGTGGCTCATCAGCGCGGGGTTGGTGATCTGGTCGCTGCAGCGAGCCGGCGTCGACCTGAGCCGAATCTTCAACTCTCGGGGAGTGAGCCAGTTCACCGAGTTCTTCAAGGCGATGTTCCAGCCCGATCTGGGCTGGGGATTTGTGAAGCTCGCGGCCCGCGAAGCAATGGTGACCCTGGGCTTCGCGGTCCTCGGCACCGCGTTGTCGGTGGCTATCGGAATCTCGGGCGGCCTCCTGCTGACCGAACGTATCTGGCTGAGTGTGTCGGGAAGCTCGACCATCGCCCACTGGGTGTGGCGCAGCCTCCGGTTTCTGTTCGCGATTCCCCGCTCGATGCACGAGATCATCTTCGGGCTCATCCTGGTCAACATTCTCGGCCTAGATCCCTTGGTGGCGGTGCTGGCTATCGGCGTTCCGTTCGGCGCCGTGACGGCCAAGGTGTTTGCCGAGCTGCTCGACGAGGCGCCACGCGAGGCCGAACGGGCGCTTCGGGCCGCCGGTGCCGGTCGATTGTCGGCGGTGTTATTCGGTGCGGTTCCCTACGCGTTGGGCGACATTCTCAGCTACGGGTTCTATCGCTTCGAGTGCGCAATCCGCAGCGCCGCGATTCTTGGCCTGGTGGGCGCTGGAGG
>CAZGVQ010000432.1:0-3814 GCA_964529355.1 uncultured Acidimicrobiales bacterium | reverse complement strand
AAGCGGTGCTGGCGCTGAACCCCAACTTCGATGCTGCTGAAAGTTACGACATCGGCGTGGTTGGCGCCGCCCCGCTCGGCGTTGTCGGCGCAGACGCAAACGACGCCGATATCGAGGTGCGGGCCTTCTTCCGGTCAGGCGGTCAGGCCGCCGAAGACCCCGTCACCGGCAGCCTCAACGCGGCACTGGCCCAGTGGCTCCTGGCCGACGGTACCCTCACCTCGCCCTACGTAGCCTCACAAGGAACTGCGTTGGGCCGCGCTGGCCGGGTGTTCATCGAAGAGTCCGACGGCGAAATCTGGGTCGGCGGCGACGCGGTCACCTGCATCGACGGCACCGTGTCTATCTGATCCGGTCGCAGGTGTCGTTCGCGGAGTAGTCAGCTCAGAACGAGATGAGGCTCGGCTCGTAGTCTGACGGTGCTTCGTACCCCAGCAGATTGAACGCCGTGGCTGCGATGTTGGCCAAGCCGTTCGCGCTGGTGCCGGTGAGTTGGTATTCGCCGTCGTACCGAGCGTCATGGATCACAAAGGGCACCGGGCTGAGGGTGTGCGAGGTCTTGGGTGATCGCACGCCTTCCTTCTCGGTGTACATGATGTCGGCGTTGCCGTGGTCTGCCGTATAGAGAAGGACACCGCTGAGATCGTTGATGGTCTCAAGTAGTCGGCCCACGCATTCATCCACCACTTCCATGGCTTCGATGGCCGCGGGCAGGTCGCCGGTGTGGCCCACCATGTCGCCGTTGGCCAGGTTGATGCGGCCGAATCGGAAGTCACCGCTGCGCAGGAGGTCGATGGTGGCGTCGGTGATCTCGCGCGCCTTCATCGCCGGCGCCTCGTTGAACTCGACGTTGTCGGAAGGAATCTCGATGTAGGTCTCGAGCGTTTCGTCGATGTAGCCGCTCTTGTTGCCGTTCCAGAAAAACGTGACGTGGCCGTACTTCTGGGTCTCGCTGATGGCAAAGCTCTGGAGACCGGTTGCGCACAGGAACTCGCCCATCGTGCGGTCGATTGTGGGCGGATCGACCAGGTAGTTGGTAGGCACCAATGCATCGCCGTCGTACTGAAGGAGCCCTGCGAAGTACAGGTCGGGGTTCTGGCCCCGGTCGAACTTGGAAAAGTCGGCGTCTTCATAGGCCATCGATATCTCAATGGCCCGGTCGCCACGGAAGTTGAACAGCAACACCGAATCACCATCGGCCATGGCCCCGACGGGCGCCCCGGCATCGTCGGCGATGACGAACGGGTCCAGGTACTGATCGCCTTTGTCAGACTCGCCATACATGGTCTCGACCGCCTCGGTGGCCGACCGAAACTGCCGGCCAACTCCATGGGTGTGGGCGTTGTACCCACGCTCCACCATCGGCCAGTCGGCCTCGTAGCGATCCATGGTGATGGTCATACGCCCGCCACCCGACGCGATGGCGAAGTCGGCGCTATGGGCTTGATTGATCTCGGAAAGCACGGCCTCGGTGGCTTCGATGAAACCCAGGGCCGACCGGGCAGGGACATCTCGACCATCGAGCAACACGTGCACCCTCGCCCGCGAAACTCCTTCGGCGGCCGCCCGACGAAGCAACGCGTACAGATGATCGGTGTGGGAGTGAACGTTGCCGTCAGAATGCAGGCCGATGAGATGCATGGTCGCAGCCGCGCCACGCTCGACGGCGGTCTTCCATACCGGTGTGTCGAACAGTGCACCCGAAGCAATCGACTGGTTCACCAGCTTCGCGCCCTGTGCGAACACCCGGCCTGCGCCGAGCGCATTGTGTCCAACCTCGCTGTTGCCCATGTCGTCGTCGCTCGGCAGGCCAACGGCCAGACCATGGGCCCGCAAGGGCGTGGAAAGCAGCGACTCGTTCAGTGCGTCGAGCGTGGGGGTTCGGGCCTCGCTGACCGCGTTGCTTGGACCATCTGGAGCGATGCCGACGCCGTCGGCCACCACGATGAGCACCGGTCCGGTGCGACCGGGAAACGATGCGTGCGGCGAGAGAGCAGAAACGTTCGTCATACCTGGCTCAGTCTATGAGGGAGCCAGGATCATCCTGCTTCGAGGAGATAGCCCTTTGATCGCACGGTACGCACCGCGAGCCCGCTGCCACTGATGCGTTTGCGGATTCGAGTGATGTGTACATCGAGAGCGTTGCGCCCCGATACCGATTCGTTGGGCCACCCGTGTGCCGCCAGTTCCTCGCGCGACACCACCTGGCCCCAGTTATCGACCAATACCGACACGATGCGGGCCTCGACGGGCGGCAGCGCCACCCACTCGGTTCCGAACCGCACCAAGCCGGCATCATCCATTTCGGGACGCACCTCGTCGGATGCTTCGATCCGCCGACGCAACGTATCGATCCGAAGTTCCAGGTCGGCCGTGTCGGCGGGAACCCGAATCCAGTCCTCAAACGGGTCTGGCGTCACCAAAGGAAGGCCCGCACCCTCAACGAGGATGATGCGAGGAATCGTTGCCTCGCGCAGCTCCGCCAATCGAGTGGCCTGCTCGGGCCACGTCACCACCTCAATGTCTGAATTCATCCGGTCAATTCACTCGCAGATCCGTGCGCTCAGCCTAAAGCAGACCCAAGAAACGCCGTTTGCAAACCACCAGCATTGGGGCCGGTTGCGAACACTGTTCTCACAACTTCGACCGAAGTTGCTGAAATCGAGATTCTGGCCATGTTTTAGGTCATTGGATAGGCCATCGAAAGAGGTCACATCAACCATTCATCTTTCGTCTGCGTGCTCACCCGCCAGTAGCGGTATCGTCTCGGTTGGTATGAAGCAACGAATCCGGCCTCAACACCTCGTCATCGCCATTGGCGTAGGAATTGGATTGTTTACGGTGGCATCAGGCATCGTGCCGATCTTCACCGAGTTCCACGATGACTCACTCATCACCCGCGAGGTGTTCGAGAACGTCCCAACCGCGGTGAAGGTGGCCTTCTACACCGTCATCCCGGTGATGATCATCTACATGACGGTGCTGTTCGCGCAGCGCATGAAAAACTGGCAGCGCGGAACCCCGGACAACCGGGCGACAACCCCAGAGAACGCCGGCCGCCGCCTTGGCGACTTCCGAGCGGGCATCTACATGCAGACCCTGCTGCGCGATCCCGCCGCCGGCCTCATGCATTCGCTCATCTACTTCCCCTTCATCATCTTGATGGCCGTCACCACGGTCCTCGAGGTGAACCATCAGATCCCCGACGACATCAAGTTCCTCCACGGCGACATCTACCGGGCCTACGCGCTTATCGGCGACCTGGCGGGCGCCGCCTTCCTGGTGGGCATCGTCTGGGCAATAGTCCGTCGGTATGGCCCGCGTGGTTCGCGGCCCTACCGCATCCGCATCAAGACCAAGCCCGAACACGCGCTCATCCTGGGCACCTTCTTCGCCATTGGTGTCACCGGCTTCGGGGCCGAGGCATTCCGCATCGCCCATGCCGGCGAACTGGCCGGCGGCACGCTTCCCGAGTTCGAGCGCTGGTCGATCATCGGTTACCCGCTAGCTGTACTGGTCGAACCACTCGGCAACCTGAGCGGCTGGCACCAGGGCTGGTGGATTGCCCACGTGCTCACCTTCATCGTGTTCCTGGCGATCCTGCCGGTCACGATGCTGCGGCATATGTTCACGTCGCCACTCAACATGTACCTCAAGGACCGCGACCGTCCGAAGGGTGCCATGAAGCCCATGCCCAACCTTCTCGAGACCGAACTCGAGAGCTTTGGCGCATCAACGGTTGAGGACTTCACCTGGAAGCAGCTACTCGACACCGACTCCTGCACGATGTGCGGCCGGTGCACCAGCGTGTGCC
>CAZGVQ010000431.1:2673-3814 GCA_964529355.1 uncultured Acidimicrobiales bacterium | reverse complement strand
TCGAGGAACCGGTCGTCGAGGCTCCTTTCCTGTCACAGCCCGAGCCTGCTTCGCTGTCGTCCCTTCCTCCGATCCCGCCTGCACCGGCCGAACTCGTCCATGAGCAGGCGCAACCAGACATGTCGATGTTCGCCACCACGCCGACGGCCGAAACAGAGGGACCTATCGAGTCAGCGTTTCCCTCTGTTATCCCAGCACCTCCAGCACCGCCTGCACCCATTGCGGAACCAGCACCAGCACCCTTTGCGGCTGACACACCCCTCGCCGAAAGTGTCGAGCTGCCTCCACCACCGCCACCGGCACCCGAAACGGTCGGCCTCGACGCTCCCCCGGCATGGGATACACCAATCGCAACGCCGGTCGCCGAAGACAACCTGATGCGACCCGGCCTCTTCTCGAACTCTGAGCCCGAGGAAGCACCCGTCGATGCGTTCGACTCCCCACTTCCCACATCGTCGGAGCCGACGCAGACCTACTCGCTCGAGCCCACCGAGCCGGCACCGTTCCCATCGGTCGACAACGAACAGATCCACACCGGTGATTGGCTCGCCGCGACCGAGGCGATTCCAAGCGACAACGTCATTGCGGAACCCGCGCCATCGACCGAAGGCGTATCGCTCTTTGGTCGGCCAGTAGCGAGTGAAACGGCCGCCGAGCAGCCAGCTGTCGAGCCAGCACCTTCGTGGCCGAGCGCTGACTGGCCATCATCGAACACCCAGACCGGCCTTCCCGTCCCTGCTACCAACGCAACCGATTGGCCGGCTACTGCGTCAGACACGACCGATCCACTGCTGTCAGCCGGCACACCTACCGAACTCGATGTCCTTGGAAGCACCGACGTCGCAGGCGCACCGACTGCCCCAAGCAGCGAAGCACCCGTCAAGAAAAAGGCCACTCGAGAATCGTTCTTCAAACGCATCCTGAGTCGCAAAGAGGACGCCGCCGAGGCCACCGCGGCAGGGTTCAGCTGCGATGCATGCAACGTGCCCGCTCGCGTCGACATCGAAAATCCGTCACTGGGCGTGCGCCACTTGAGCTGCCCCGAGTGCAACAAAATGTGGACCGAGGCGTTCGAGGACGTCGAAGCGGTTCACTAACCGCACCACAAACCCTCACTGGCCAAACATCACTGGCCAAACAT
>CAZGVQ010000431.1:0-2573 GCA_964529355.1 uncultured Acidimicrobiales bacterium | reverse complement strand
TCACTGGCCAAACATCACTGGCCAAACATTGCCAGCCACTGCTCCTCGGACTTTGGCTTAAACACAAAGTTGTGCTCGCGGGTCGCGCCCATGCTTGCGCACGGCTCTGGCGAATACAGGTGTCCCGGATAAAGCACGGCTTCATCGGGCACTTTGGCTAACCGTTGGGTGAGGCTCAGGTACAGCTCAGCTGGATCGCCGCCGGGTAAGTCGGTGCGCCCGCAGCCTTCGAGAAACAGCGTGTCCCCAGCGACCAGGTGGTTCTCGACCAGAAAACACTGACTGCCAGGTGTGTGCCCAGGGGTGTGAATGAGTTCGATCGATATCTCGCCCACCGTCACCGTGTCGCCCGAGACATGGGTGACGAGATCGGTATCGGTGAGGCCCGTGACCTTCCGAACCAGTTCGGCCTCGGGTTGTTGCACGTGGATCGGAACCGACACGTGTTCGAGAAGTTCGGCCACCCCTCGCAGGTCGTATCCCATCATGTGTCCGCCGACATGGTCGGGGTGATAGTGGGTCGCCAGTGCACCCGTGATGGTCATGTCGTCGGCGGCCGCCACCTCGAGGATTCCGGGTGGGTCATAGGCGGGATCAACCACCACCGCCTCGCCGGTCTCGCGGTCACCGATGAGATAGATGAAGTTCACCATCTGGCGGGCCAAGGGATCATCGACGGCTACATCGCGCCCGGCCAGCAGTTGGCGGAAGTAGAACCGGTCGTCAGCTTGCTGGTCAGTCATGACCCAAACCTATCCGCGCGGTACGCCTCCTCGGCGCGCGACGTGATGTCGCGAACCGATTGGCCGGTGGCAGCCGCCACCCGCACCGCGTCGTCGTGCTCGACCTTTGCCCGGTGACTGCCCACCTTGATACGAACGCTGTGTCCATCAACCTGCACCTCGTCGAACTGCCTTTCGACTGGCCAACGACTGAGCTCGCTGGCTCGGACGCCGAAGGTTCCGGTGTGATGAATGATGGTCTCTTTCATCGCGGCGACGACGGCGACATCGGCCAAAGCGCTGACGATGGTCGCCGGGCGGCCCTTCTTTCCCACAATCGGCGTGAGCCATGCGTCGTGGGCACCGGCGGCAAGCAGCGCAGCGACGGTATCGGCAAGCACTTCACCGGTGACATCGTCGACGTTTGCCTCCACCCGCACCACTGGCTGACCCGACACCGATGACCCCACCTCGGTCGATTGGCCCACCACGACCTGCAACAGGTTTGGACGATCGGCCAGCACGGCATCACCCGCACCAAAGCCACTGCTCTGCACGGCCATAGCGGGCATAGGTCCGCAACCCTCGGCCAACGCACGAAGCAGCGCGGCGCCGGTGGGTGTGGTGAGTTCGAGGTCGATATCGATGCCGTGCGTCGCGATCCCTTCGAGCAACCGGACCGTGGCGGGCGCCGGGTTGGGAATCGCTCCATGCGCACTTCGAACCATGCCGAGTCCGACCGCCACAGGACTACTGACAACCCGGTCGATCTCCAGCAGCTCAAGCGCACACGCAACACCCACGATGTCGACGATTGCGTCGTGGCCACCTACCTCATGAAAGTGCACCTGGTCGACGGTGCTGCCGTGCAACGTGGCCTCGACGGTTGCGAGAGCGGTGAAGGTATCGACCGAGCGGGCTCGCACCCGACCCGGCAGATCAGAGTCGGCGATCATGTCGATGATGGTGCGGGCCGTGCGGTGCGTGGACTCATCGCTCACCTTCACGGTGATGTTGGTGGCCGCGATGCCGCCGCGGGTCGTCGACTCGGTTTCGAGGGTCCACCCATCGAACGGCAACGATTCGAGCATCTGTCGGACGGCCTCGACCTCGGCCCCGGCATCGATGAGCGCGCCGAGCGCCATGTCGCCGGCAATGCCGGAAAAGGCATGGAACCACGCGAGGCGTTCGGGCTGGGTCACGTCGACCCACCGGCCACACGGGCCATCGACATGTTGAGCATCCGGACCACTGCCAACGCCGCCCCGAAACCGTTGTCGATTCCAACCACGGTCATCCCCGATGCACACGAGGCCATCATCGACAAAAGGGCAGTTGCGCCTTCGAGACCAGCGCCATACCCGGTGCTGGTCGGGACAGCTACCACCGGCGCCGAGGAGAGTCCGGTAACCACGCTGGCCAGCGCCCCCTCCATGCCAGCAACCGCCACAATCACATCGGCGTCGGCGAACTCGTCGAAATGGGCCAGCAATCGGTGAAGGCCGGCCACACCCACATCAGCCAGCACCAGCGCTTGCACGCCGTGGGCCGAAAGGGTCGCCACACATTCATCCACCACCGGCTGATCTGCCGTTCCGCCCGAGGCCACCACCACGGCGGGCGCGACCTCATCGGGCTGTGGCGCTCGCTGTCGCCACACAGCTGTCGACCCGCGGATGACGCCGTTCGCATCGACCGCTTCAGCGGCTTTGAGCTGCTCGGCGTCAGCGCGGGTCAAAATGACCGGGCCGGTGCCCGCGGTAAGAAGTTCAGAAAGAATGGCCGCCACCGCTTCGGGGGTCTTGCCTGGTCCGTAGATCGCCTCGGCGGTACCGTTGCGCAGTTCTCGAT
>CAZGVQ010000430.1:0-3827 GCA_964529355.1 uncultured Acidimicrobiales bacterium | reverse complement strand
GAACTCCACGACGCTTCCCGGCCAGCCGTGGGTGATAAGGAGCGGTGTGGCGTTCGGTTCCGAAGACGGCGCGTGGACAAAGTGCACCCGTTCGCCCGCGGCTTCGGTTACGCCTTGTTCGAACGCGTTGAACTTCGCCTCGACCGCCCGCCAGTTGAAGTTCTCACGCCAGTGGGTGATCCACTCGGCGAGGGTGTCGCGATCGGTCCCGTAACCCCAGCCTGAGCCAGTCAGCTGATCGGGTAATCGGGCCGACTCCAGCCGACGATGCAGATCTTCGATCTCCTCATCAGGGACGTGCACGCGGAACTCTTCGATGGGCATGGCGCTACATCGCCCAGGGTGGCGACTGGGGCTCCCTCGTCACCCGCCATCTGGCCGAGTCGCACGCCGACAGCGTTATCGGCGCCCACTTCAACATGTTGTTCGCGTTACCCGCCGACATGTCTGCACCCGAGACGTGGGAGGGCGTGACCGCCGACGAACAAGCGGCCTTTGTGGCTGCGGCATCCGGCGTGGCCGACGGGCTCGGCTACATGGAAATCCAAGGAACAAAGCCCCAGACGCTGGCCTACGGCCTCAACGACTCGCCGGTCGGCCTGTTGGCCTGGCAGCTCGAGAAGTTCCACGCCTGGAGCGGTGGCGGCCTCGACACGGCCTATCCGAGGGACAACGTGCTCGCAAATGTCGCGCTCTACTGGTTCACCCAGACCGCCAACTCCGCGGCCCGACTGTATTGCGAGTCTCGACGCGCCGGCAATCACTCCACCGACCCGTGGGACGGACAGATCGACGTGCCCACCGGCTACTGCCGCTACCCAGCCGAGCTGTTGCAAACGCCGAGGGTGTGGGCTGACAAGCGTTACACCAACATCGTGCACTGGACCGAAGCCGATCGGGGCGGCCACTTCGCCGCGTTCGAAAACCCCGACTTCTTCGTCGAAGATCTACGCGCCTTCGGACGAGCGGTGCGGTGAATGGCAGACTCGTCCAGCTAAGTGATGGCAACCGCCCGCAGGCGCTCGATCCGGTGATCGCCGGACCCGAGGAAGCTGGTGAGCACTCCCAGCACGCTTTCGATATCGAGCGACCCTGCCGCATGCATCTCCTCGAGGTCGGCCCAGTCTTTGGTGCGGTCGAAGAAGGACTTGAACACGGCAAGGTCGCGGCATGCCAGGAACGGCACGTTCTGGCCGCCGAAGTCCTCGATCCGCGCCCGTCCAGCGGCTGCGACGTGAAAGTCGGTGGTGTTGAAGAAGATGTCGACTGGCGTCTGATCCCACCACAAACGAGTTTGGCCGTCGCGTGCGATGGCTTCGCGGTCACTGTCGGTTACGGCCACATGATCGGGTAACGCAAGGTACACGCCATCGGCCTGGTCGACACCGACGAACACGTTCACGTCGATGTCGATGGTCGCCCTGGCTCGCTCGGTGCACCAGGCGAGTGCGAGCGCTCCACCGAATGCGTGCGCGATATCGTGCGCGGCGAGTGACGTGCTGAGCGTGGTGATCCGCTCGACCAGATTCACCGCTGTCTGCTGCGTGCGGTCGAGCGGCCGAACACCGGAGCGTTGAGCGTGGGCGAGTGTCGGGATGGGAACGCGGCTGCCAGCTCCAGAACGGACGCGAGTTCATCGCCTCGTGTGAGTTCGGCGCTCCCACGTTGTCGTTGGTGCAATGTTACGTCGGCGGAGAACCCAGCAGCCGCAAGCACCCGGTCGAGCGTGGCGACGTTCGGTGTCTTGCTTCCCGATTCGTACGCAGCAAGGGTGGAGTGTGACGTACCAGCGCGCGCACCGAGTTCGCGCAGCGTCAGACCGGCCCGACGTCGGGCTGTCTGTATGAGCTGTGAAGCCTGCATGTCGCTATGGTATCAAATCGGATACCGCAATCCGCTTCCTCGTTCCTTGGTGCGATCTACAGTGGGCTGGCAACAGGGGGAGATCGAATGGGAATGCTCGATGGCAAGGTGGCGATCCTTACTGGCGCGGCTCGTGGCACCGGTGCGGTTACCGCTCGAGTTTTCGTGGAAGAGGGGGCCAAGGTGCTGGTGACCGATGTGCTCGATGACCTTGGCGAGGACGTGGCGGCCGACCTTGGAGACCAGGCCACCTATTGCCATCTCGATGTGAGCCAGCCCGACGACTGGGCCAGGGCGATCGCCCAGTGCGACGCCCGCTTCGGTCCGGTCGATGCGCTGGTGAACAATGCGGCGATCCTCGACGTTGGGCCCATCGCCACCATGGACTTCGACACCTTGACCCGCATCGTGATGGTGAACCAGGTCGGTGCGTACCTGGGTATTCAGTCGGTGATTCCGTCGATGCGCGACCGGGGCGGGTCGATCATCAATGTGGCATCCATCGACGCCAACGAAGGGTCGAACGGGGTGGCGGCCTACACCTCAAGCAAGTGGGGCATGAAAGGGCTCACCAAGGCCGCCGCAGTCGAGCTCGGCATGTATGGCATTCGGGTGAACACGATGTGCCCCGGCGTGGGTAGTTCAGAGATGTCGGCTCCGTTTCACGCCGAAGCGATCGAGCGATTGAGTAAACGCACCGAGCGGCTGCCCGACCGGCCGGTGCACCCGTTCAATCGGCGGGGAGAAATGCTCGACGCTGCCAATGCCATCGCCTGGCTGGCCAGCGACCTCAGCGGTTATGTGAGCGGCACCGACCTGACCGTCGATGGGGCCTTCACCGCCGGCAAGGTCGAGCCGGGCGCTCCGTTCTCCTAGGGAGTCTCCAAGCTTGTAGTCGGTGATTTCGGCTCCGCTCATCAGAAGGTTGATAGCAATCGCAACGACTGCCACGAGCGCGAGTAGTAACGCCACTGCGGCCTTTGGGAATCGTCGTCGGACCTGTCGATGCCCCATGGACAAAGTTCAGATCGAGCACCATCAGCTGACCTGAGTCGAGCCTGAAGACTGGCTGAGGACATGGGCTCGTATGGTCCAACTAACCGAGCTGCACCGAGAACCCGACCGATGCGCCGCCGCCCGGCCGATCTTTCGCCCAGGTCTCGCCATCGTGTGTGTCGGCAGTGAGTTTCACAATGGACAGGCCGATTCCACTCCCGGTTCCAGACGGTTGACGAGGTGAGCGATAGAAGCGGTCGAATACGAAAGGAAGATCGTCGGCGTGAATGCCGGGTCCGCGGTCGTGTACATCGATCCGCCCGGCTTCTTCGCAGACGATGATCGGCTCGTGAGACGGGGCGTATCTGCTGGCGTTCGTGAGCAGGTTGTGCACTGCACGCTGGATCATTTGTGGACGTCCGAGCACCGTCGTGTTTGCTGACCGAACCTCAATGGTGCGGCCGGTGCTGGAACGCGCAAGTGCCGCAGATTCCTGCAGCAATTCTCCAAGGTTCACCGCTTCGGGCTCCTCGGGTGAGGCTTCGTTGAGAGCCAGATCGACAAGTTCGTTCATGAGGCCGGTTAGTGACTCGAGCTCAACCGATGCGCTCTTGACGATCTCTTGGCGTCGTGCGGGCTCGAGGTCTGGCTCGCCTTCGAGAAAGTCGATCTTGACCCGCAATGTCGTCAGCGGGGTCCGCAGCTCGTGGCTTGCATCGGAGACCAGGCGAGTCTGCTGTTCTCGCGAGGCTTGAAGTGTTGCCACAAGCTCGTTGAAGGTGGCCGCCAGCTGGCCGACCTCGTCGTTGCGAGCGATCTTGATTGGAGGTGGAAGCTCGGGGCCTGACGACAGCTGTTTGGTGGCGGCCGTTACCTGCACAAGTGGTGTGGTCAACCGCCGGGCCAGCAGCCATCCGCCAGACCCGACGAGCGCGATTCCTGTGATGACGAATGCCCATAGCCAGTTC
>CAZGVQ010000429.1:0-3827 GCA_964529355.1 uncultured Acidimicrobiales bacterium | reverse complement strand
GACAAGAAGCACATCGATCTCTCGGCCGAGCCGATGATTCTTGTGTGCGCGGCCGGGCTGGTCGGCAGCACCGCCGATGACGTCGCCAAAGAAGTCGCGATCTACCGGGCGCACAAGGCGGCACCCATCGTCATCGCCAACGAAGGCGAAAGCCGGTTCAACGCTGCGCTCGACGTCATCACCGTTCCTCAGGTGCATCCCCGGCTGGCGTTTGTGCTTTCGGCAATGGCTGGCCACCTGTTCGGGTACGAAGCAGCACGAGCCATCGACGAGTTTGCCCAACCCCTCCGCGAGTCCCGCTCGATCATCGAGCAGGCGGCCGCGTCGGATCTTCCCGCCGCTGCGAAGAGCGACCTCATCGCAACGCTTGGTCCGTGGCTCACCAAGCACGCCCAAGTGTTCTTCGACCAGCTCCGTTCGGGAAACCTCAACGGCAACCTCGAAGCCAGCACCGCCGCCCGCATCGCCTCGCACTATCGCTATGGCCTGGGGCACCTTTCGCTCGACTCGTATCAGATCGAGTTCGGCAAGGTCGGCACGCCCAGCGTGGCCATCGAAGATCTCGCATCAGCCTTGTCGTTGGGCATCGAAGAACTCACCCGGCCCATCGATGCCATCAAGCATCAGGCCAAGACGGTCACCGTTGGCATCTCCCGCTCGGACGAAACGCTTCTCCAGATCGCTCTTGCCCAGGCGGTTCTCGATGCCGGAGCCCCCCGCGACCAGCTCACCTACCGGTCGTTGCGCACCCTGGCCGATCTGGACCCCGCTGTCGCCGAAGTCATTGGCTTCACCCGCTACCGGGTGGAAGGTCTCGATACCAACGAAGATGGTGCAGCGGTCATCATCGACCGGGGCGGAATCAGCCTGAATATTCCATCCCGTACCGACCGCGATCCGACCTTGCGTGGTACCAAGCACCGGGTCGCCACCGAGAAACGGCTGCTGGTTGCGGTTGGACGTCGCGACAACCGCCAGATGGTCATCATTCCGGAAGTGAAGGACAACCAGACGGTTGGCCTCACACTTCTGCATGTGCTGCTCCACGACAACCTCGATGCTGCGGCCGCGCGGGGCGTGCTGCAGGGCTATCGCAACCGATACGCAGCCATCCGAGATGCCGTCACCGAGACCGAACCGAGCTTCCGCGAGGATCTTCTCGGTTCGCAGAGCGTGGTGGACCTGTTGACCCTCGACGTGTCGAAGCTGGCCGAGCGTTGGCGAAGCTAGGTCGCCAGGTTCTGCTGCTGTTGGTGATCGTGCTGGCAGCGGCGGCGTGCTCGTCAGCCGAAGACAGCTCGTCGGTGACCTCCGAGGATTCGATTCCCACCACCACCCAGGACCCGGACGATCCGTTTCGCAGAGTTGCTGGTGGGGTCGCGTTGGTGGACAGCGACGGGTTTCTCCAGCTTTGTTTTCGCCTGGTCGACCAGGACGGCGAGCTGCTGTGCGCCGATGCGCGTGCAAGGTTTGAACCTGATGACTATGTCTCCTTCGATGGCTCACAAGTGGGTATGGAGGACTTGGGCGACGTGGTCATCAGCGCTGCGCCGGCATGGCTCTACGCTGCCGAATTGGACGATGGCCTACACCTCGAACTGCGTAACGTCGGGCAGGGCGAGGTGATCCAGTGATCGGCATTGGCACCGACATGGTCGAGGTCGAGCGGTTCCGCAGCTCTTTGGAACGAACCCCGACGCTCCGCACCAAGCTCTTTACCGCAGGCGAGCGCGACTACGCGGAGCGGGCCAACGACCCGACGGAGCGTTTCGCCGCCAGGTTTGCCGCGAAGGAGGCCGTGATGAAGGCGATGGGCGTGGGCATCGGTGAGGTGGCCATGGCCGACATTGAGGTGGTCCGCGCTGAGTCGGGCCAACCGAGCATCGTGTTGCACGGTAACGCCATGGCAATGGCCGAAGGCCAGGGCATCACTCGTTGGCTTCTCACCATGACCCACACGTCATCGATGGCTCAGGCCACCGCAGTCGCGTTGTAGCCCGTTTATGCGCCCGCTGATCACGCCCGAAGAGATGCGGCGGGTCGATGCCGCGGCCACCGAACCACTCACCTCGATCATCGAGCGGGTGGGAGCATTGGTAGCGATGCACGCCATCGACATGATGGGTGGAACCTACGGCCGACGGGTAGTGGTACTGGCCGGACCCGGCAACAATGGCGCCGATGGTCGGGCTGCCGCGAGATACCTCGGGCGGCGCGGCGTTCGGTGCACGGTGCTTGCGACAGACGAGACGCCGGGTGAGCTTCCCAGCTGCGACCTGGTGATCGATGGTGCCTTTGGTACCGGTCTGTCACGGGACTTTCATGCACCGGTTGTGGATGAGTCGTCGCTGGTTCTGTCGATCGATATCCCGTCGGGCTTCGACGGGTTGACCGGTCAGGCCAAAGGATCGCCATTTCGCGCCCACCGGACCGTGGTGCTCGACGCGCTGAAGCCCGGGAACCTCTTCGAGCCGGCACGCTCCGCCTCGGGCGAACTGCGAATCATCGATATCGGTCTTGATGCCACCGAACTCATCGACCCCAGCAGCTTCAAGCTTGAAGCCGCCGACATCGCGGCGTGGCTACCGACACCTCAACCCGCCACGCACAAGTGGAAATCGGCCTGCTGGGTCGTCGCCGGCTCACCAGGCATGATCGGCGCGGCTGAACTCACCGTGCGTGGAGCACAACGGGGTGGCGCAACCTATATCCGACTCAGCGCTCCCGGCGTTGCAGCGATTGCGGTCACCGAAGCAGTGGTGACAGCCATGACGGCCGCCTTCGACACCGAGGACGCCCATCGATTTGCCGCAATGGTCGTCGGACCCGGGTTGGGTCGAGACGAGAACCACACCGAGGGTCTCCTGAATCTGATGCAGCGGGTGGAGTTACCTCTGGTGATCGACGCCGATGCGCTCTGGCACCTGAAGGACGCCGACACGGCGTCGTTCCTGAAACGCCGGGTTGTTCCGGCTGTATTGACGCCCCACGATGGCGAATTCGTTCGTGCGTTCGGATTCAAGCCCGGAACCGACCGAATTGAGGCTGCCCGCTTCGCCGCCGAGGAGTCGGGTTGCGTGGTGCTGCTCAAAGGGCCGACCACGGTGATCGCGGCTCCGGGCCGGCCGTCCTACGTCATGGCCGAAGGCGACTCGCGTCTGGCAACGGCAGGGACAGGCGACGTTCTTTCCGGGTTGATCGGGGCGTTGCTTGCCCGTGGAATGGCCCCCCGGGAAGCCGCCGCCGCCGGTGCTTTCGTGCATGCCAGAGCCGCAGCCGCCGGCTCGCGGTCGGGGTTTGTTGCCGGGGATCTACCCCGGCTTCTCCCGGTGATCTTCGACGACCTGGTTGAGCTTCGAGACTGAGCTGCTACGCGGCCCGCTGGGCCGTCGAGGAGAGTGCCACGAGCTGGTCGACGACGTAGTCGACCTCTTCGGTAGTCATCAGCGGGTCCATCGGTAGCGACAGGATCTCTTCGGCTGCCACCTCGGCGCCGGGACACGATGGTGTCGATTCGGCCAACCACGGCTGCTTCGAAAGCGGCACCGGATAGTGGATGCCACTCGAGATCCCGGCGTCTTTCAGATCGCTCTGCAGTTGCTCGCGCTCGGCTACCCGAGCGACGAGGAGATGGTGCACGGCACCGTCCTCCCACGGGACGAGCTGCTCGCCAAGTGCCGCACGATAGGTCTCGGCGACCGCCCGGCGGCCGTCGGTCCAGCGCGGGAGGTGTCGGAGCTTGGTGGCGAGCACGGCGGCCTGGAGCCCGTCGAGTCGCGAGCAATAGCCAACGATCTCGTGGGTGTACTTGGTGGTTCGGCCATGGT
>CAZGVQ010000428.1:0-3832 GCA_964529355.1 uncultured Acidimicrobiales bacterium | reverse complement strand
CGTCAATCGAGTGCCGCTGATCACCCTGGTGGCTATCCTTCTCGGATCGGTAGCGGTTATCGCCGGACTGGTTGTGAGCTTCTACTACGGCACAGCGGGCGGCGCGACCATCGCCGGGTTCAGCGTTCTGCAGTTCTTTGTTGCCCTCGCGGCCCGCGAACTCCTTGCGGCGTTCAATCGTCGGCCAGCGCCACTTCACCCCTAACTCGGGTCGCCGCTAGGGTCTGCGCTCATCGACACACAATCATTAAACCCCGAGTCACCAAACCATGTTGCTGGCAAGACAGTGCTCGTGACGGGAGCCGCTGCCGGCTTTGGACGAATCCTGTCCACCAAGGTCGCCGCTCTGGGCGGCCAGGTGGGAGCGTGCGATATCGACGGCGACGCGGTTGCCGATCTGGCCGGCGAATCGACGCTCGTGGGCGAGGTCGATGTCACCGACCTCGATGCGATGCGAGCGTTCTCGGGCGCCACGGCCGAGCGATTCGGCGGGGTCGACGTGCTCATCAACAACGCCGGTGTCATGCCCCTGGCTTTCTACGCCGACCATGAGATCGCGGCCGATGCCTGGAGCCGCTGTATCGATATCAACATCAAGGGCGTGCTCAACGGCATCATGGCGGTGCACGACCAGATGATCAGCCAGGGTCGCGGCCACGTGGTCAACATCTCGTCGGTATTCGGCAACAGTCCGGTTGGCGGCGCTGCGGTCTATGGCGCCACCAAGGCTGCCGTCAATGTGTTGTCCGATGCTCTGCGACAGGAGTCGCTGGGCGCCATCAAGGTCACCAACGTGCGACCTACCGGTGTGCCCGGAACCGGTCTCGGTGGTGGCGTTATCAACGGCGAGGCCGTGAACCCCGTGCTGGGAGCCAATCGCGACCAGTTCTACGACAAGCTCGGCAAAGTGTTCTCCGAGGATCCGCCCGCCGAACTCACCGACCCGGACAGCATTGGCTTTGCCACAATGACCCCCGAGTTACTCGCCGACCAGATCATCTATGCGATCAACCAACCCTGGGGAATTTCCATTGGTGATCTCACCATTCGCGCCAGCAACGACGACTACCTCATTTAGCCGCTTGGCTGATCTGGCCCGCTAGGTCGATGGGTCGTCGGTGGGGGCGAAGTCTTCCCACCTGGCCGGTTCTGGGGTCTCGGCGATTACCGGCTCTGTCGGCTCGGCGGGGCGTGCGGTTGGAGCCACGTCGTCGGACGGGTCGGCCTCGGGTGCCGGGTCGCCGATGTGGCCAGTCTCATCGCTGCCGGTGCCCGGACGGAGAACCGCGGCAGCCAACGCGGTGGTTATCGGCACCGCGGCCACGAGACCAATCGACCCGCCCAGGGTGCGCACGATCTCGACGGCGATGATCTCGGAGTTGGCCACAATGTCGAGAGGGCGGTCGACCGCTGCGAAGAGCAGAATCAACGGCATGCTGGCTCCGGCGTACGCCAACAGCAGTGTGTTCACGGTGGATGCGATGTGGTCGCGGCCGACCCGGATTCCCGATGCCACAAGCTCGGTGGTCGGGAGGTTGGGGCTGCGGTGACGCAGCTCGGCAACGGTGGCCACCTGCGTCACGGTGACGTCATCAAGTGCACCGAGCGCGCCGATAATGGCGCCGCCCAAGAGAAGGGCGCTGAGGTTGATGTCCCCAACGATGGCTGGCAGAAAGTTCGCTTCTTCGCTGCCAAAGCCGGTGAACCGAGCGAGCTCAAAAAAGGCCCACGAGATTCCCAGGGTAAGCAACAGGGCAGACAACGTGCCGGCGAGCGCGACCGTCGTCGTAGGAGTGAAACCGTGAGTCAGATACAGGCTGACGAAAGCAATCGCCGATGCCGCTACAACCGCGACCAGGAGCGGGTCATTGCCGTCGATCACCGAAGGGGCCACGAACCCCACCAGCACCAACAGCGTTGCGGCCATGGCAAACAGCGCAAGCACGCCCCGGAACCGCCCAAGTGCCACAACGAAGATGGCGAAGAGGGCGGCAAGCGCCACAAGCGAGGTTCGGCGATCGAGATCCGCAAAGAAGTACGTGTCGGTGGAATCTTCGTACGCCAGGATGATGCCGTCGCCCACCTGTACGTCGCTGAGCGGAGTGTTGAAGCTGATGTTGATTTCGCGTAGCTCTACCGGGGATCCGGCGTCTGGCCCTTCCTTGGGGATGAGCTCGATTGTGCGACAATCCTGAGGATTGTCCGGGGTCGAGTAGCTGCACGGAAAGTCGGTGATCTCTTCGACGGTGGCGGCCAACCGCTCGGCGGTAAGCCCGAACTCGTCAGCGTTCTCCAGTGCTGTCTGTTGTCCATCGCCGCCCGGCCACAGAACGATCAAGCCCACAATCGTCGCGACTGCTGCCGCGACAACGCCCACCAACACCAGGCGCAGCGCAGGGTGTCGAGCCCAAACCTGCCAGCCTCCCTCGAGGCCGTGATCGTGACTGTGGGAGTGGCCCATGCAATCAGGCTAGAGCCGAATCGCCCAGAGCGACGGCCACCCATCACGGGCGCAGTGCCGGAAAGGCGTAGGTACCCTGACGTGGTGACCGCCATGAGCAAGTTGTTGGACCGGGCAGTGGTGACGATCGTCGCCGACAACGAGACCGATACGTTGTCGTCGCCCGGGAACGCTGTCCAGCATCCAGAGATCGCCCACATCCTGGACGACTACCCGCCGGAGTTCCATCTTCCCGACGGCAACCCGGCGGTGAGCGTTTTCGATCACCTGTGTTTTGGGTGTCATGGCTACTCGGCGCTGCTCACCGGGTGGGCGGACGACGAGAAAGCCACGATGCTGTTCGACGTCGGCCCCGACGCGAATCTCTGGCTTGGGAACGCCGAGAAGTTGCAGGTGAAGCTGCACGAGATCGAGGTGGTCTTCCTATCGCATTGGCATTGGGACCACAGCGGAGGATTCGTCGGGGCGGTGCAGGCCATCGCCGAGGCGCGTGCCGCCAGTGGTCTGGCACCGCCAATCGTCGACGTTCACCCGGATCGACCGCAACGCCGCGGTCTGCGCAGAGAAGGCGGCGACCTCATGCTTCTCCCGAAGGATCCAACGATCACCCAGCTCGAATCCACCGGCGCCACCGTCGTTCTCAACCGCGACTCCCATCAGCTTGGGGGCGGCATGTTCTTCGCCAGCGGTGCCATCGCTCGACGAACATCATTCGAGACCGGCTTGGTCGGTCACGTGTCGGACTTCGGCGATGGTTTTGTCGACGATCCCACCATCGACGACGAACGTTTCGTGTCCTTCAACGTCGCGCGACGGGGCACCAGCGTTCTTTCGGCGTGCTCACACGCGGGCGTCGTGAATGCTGCGACGGCGGCGTCGGCATCGACGGCATCGTCGGAGACCCAACTCGACGGGGTGTTCGGCGGCTACCACCTCTCCGGTGCCGCCATGGAGCCCCGTATCGACGACACGGTTGCTGCGCTCCGAGAGCTATCGCCCCGAATCGTGGCTCCGGGGCACTGCACGGGCTGGCGGGCAAAGCAGGCGCTGGCCGCAGCGTTCCCTGAAGCGTTTTCGCCGAGCGTGGTGGGCTCGTCGTATCACCTTGCCTAAGCGAAGAACCTACCGAGGGCTGCTCGGGGCCACTCTGGTCGTCGGACTCGGCAGCCGCGAACTGTTCGATGGGGTTCCCGTTCTGGGCGCCGAGCTGGGCGATGCGCTGTATGCCGTCATGATCTACCTGCTCGTCCGGATGGTCCACCCCGGAGCGCAGGTGAAGCACAGCGCCTTCGTCGCGTTGGCCATCGTCGTTGGCATCGAGCTGTTTCAGCTCACGGGCATACCGGCTGACCTCGCCGATCGCCCACGACG
>CAZGVQ010000427.1:0-3840 GCA_964529355.1 uncultured Acidimicrobiales bacterium | reverse complement strand
GGGCCGGAGCCTTATTGCCAGCACCTACGCCGAGGGCGTGGTGATCTGTGCCGAGAACACGTCCAACACCCTGCGCAAGGTCAGCGAGATCTACGACCGCATCGGTTTTGCCGGCGTAGGCAAGTACAACGAGTTCGATCAGCTGCGCATCGCAGGTATTCGCCACGCCGACCTGAAGGGTTTCAACTACAGCCGGGCCGATGTCGACGCCCGCAGCCTGGCCAACCAATACGCCAACATGCTGGGCCAGGTATTCACCCACGAGATGAAGCCCATGGAGGTCGAGATCCTGGTGGCAGAAATCGACGAAGAGGAGCCCGAACGCGATCAGCTGTTCCACATCCTCTACGACGGTTCGGTTACCGATCACACCGACCATGTGGTGCTCGGCGGCGACTCCGATGCGATCCGCGAGCGGCTCACTGCCGGATGGTCGGCCGGCGCCGACCTGAGCGCCGTGGTGCAACTGCTCGTGTCGTCACTTGCGGGCGAGGAACGCGAATTGGTGGCCGACGACCTCGAAGTCGCGGCACTTACCCGAGGAAACGGCCGACGCTGCTTCCACCGGATCGAAGGCGAAGAACTCACCAACCTGCTCGCTTAAGGAAGCTGTAAGGGCAGCCGATAGTCGAATATGCCCGTTGATGTTCGTGCCATGGCCCAGGGGCCTGTTGCGTTAGGTGAGGCTCTCCGTGCTGCGCGCGAACGCGTCGGGTTCTCCGTCGATGGCGTTTGCAGCCAGACCAGCCTTCGAACGTCGCAACTCCGCGAGATCGAGGCCGGCATTTATGAGCCCTCGATCGGGGTGCTTGAGTCACTTGGCGAGCTGTACGGCATCGATCCGGAACAGTTGCCGAGCTCGGCTCACGCGGTGCGAAAACCACTCACGTACGACGAGGAGCGTCGACTGCTTCACGTGGGCTGGCTCACCGTCGAGTTCGATCCGCGGCGCCATGACAATGACGATCTGCTTCGATCCTTTGCGGCCTGCCTTCGCAAGCTTCGAGGCGCGCCGGAGTCGGCGCCGGTGTTTCTTCGCGAAGCCGACCATGTCATGTTGGCCCAACTCCTGAACCTCGACGATATGCACCTTGAACAGCGGTTTCCGTACTGGTTCAATGCATCGGCGCAGCAATTCACCGGCATCCGCGAGACGCTGCTCAAGCTCGTCGCATAGCAGCGCTTCGCAAATGAGCTGCCACATAGCCGGTGGCAGGCGGTAAGGTCGAGTTCTGATGGAACGACGTATCTTCGGTATCGAAAATGAGTACGGCGTCACCTGCACACTGCGTGGACAACGGCGGCTCAGCCCTGACGAAGTCGCCCGGTATCTGTTTCGCCGGGTCGTTTCCTGGGGCCGCAGCAGCAACGTGTTTCTTGCAAATGGCGCCCGGCTCTACCTCGATGTCGGGTCGCATCCCGAGTACGCAACCCCCGAGTGCGACAGCATTTATGACCTGGTTGTGCACGACAAGGCTGGCGAGCGAATCCTCGAACAGCTGTTGGCCAGTGCCGAACAGCGCCTTGAGGACGAAGGTATCCGTGGCGATATCTATCTGTTCAAGAACAACACCGACTCGGCGGGCAACTCATACGGCTGCCACGAGAATTATCTCACCGGTCGCCGCGACGACTTTTCCAGCTATGCCGAGGTCCTCATCCCGTTCCTCGTGAGCCGCCAGATCTATGCCGGCGCGGGCAAGGTGCTTCAGACCGCACGTGGTGCGATGTACTGCGTCAGCCAACGCGCCGAACATATCTGGGAGGGCGTCTCGAGCGCGACCACAAGGTCCCGGCCGATCATCAACACCCGTGATGAACCGCACGCCGATGCCGAACGTTACCGACGCCTTCACGTCATCGTCGGCGACTCGAACATGAGCGAGTACACCACCTTCCTCAAGGTCGGTGCCGCGGCAATCATGCTCCGCATGCTCGAAGACCCTCGGGTCGTGCTGCGCGACATGACCCTCGAGAACCCGATCCGGGCGATCCGCGAGATCAGCCACGACATGACCTGTGAACGTCGGGTCCGGCTCGCCAACGGACGCGAAGCCAGTGCGCTCGAGATTCAGAGCGAGTACCTCACACGAGCCCTCCGCTACGCCGAGCACCACGAGCTCAGCCCGCTCGAAACCAAAGCGCTGGGCATGTGGGAGCACTGCCTCACCCAGATCGAGAAGGACCCGTTGAACCTCGACCAGGAGGTCGACTGGGTCATCAAATACAAGCTCATCGAGGCCTACCGCGAACGCCACGGACTCGCCTTGGCCGATGCCCGGGTCTCCCTGGTGGACCTGCAATATCACGACGTCAATCGCGACCGGGGCCTCTACTACCAGATGCAACGACGCGGCATGGTCGAGCGGATTTGCGACGATGCCGATATCGCCCACGCTGTCGAGAACCCGCCCGCAACAACCCGGGCCCGTCTTCGGGGTGAGTTCATCCAGAAGGCCAAAGAGAAGAAGCGTGATTACACCGTCGACTGGGTGCACCTGAAGCTCAATGATCAGGCCCAGCGAACCGTGCTGTGTAAGGACCCCTTCAAGGCCTACGACGAGCGGGTCGAGAAGCTGATCGCCAGTCTCTAGCCCCGGCGCAATCGTGGGTTGGCTCCGCATACTGCTGCTCGTGGTGGCCGGCGTCATCGCAGGCTGTTCGAACAGCATTCCCGAACAGCTGGGGTCGGACTCGGCTGAGACGTCAGATCCATCGCCTTCGGCCCCGGGAACCTCTTCGACATCGGCGCCTGCGTCCCCGGAACCGGACCAGGGTGGCTCATCGGCCGAGACCAACGACTCGGAGACGGTGCCGTTTGCCGTGGATGCCGGACTTCGGTGGACGGTCCTGGCCGTACGGTTCGACGATGTGCTGAACGTCCGGGCGCAGCCCGATCCTTCGGCGGCGAAAGTCGGTGCGCTGGCACCGTGGCAGACCGACCTCACGGTCAGCGCCGAAAAGGAGATCAACGGTGATGGCAGTTGGCGCCGCGTGGTCACCGACGATGGCACCACCGGTTGGGTGAACGCGCGCTTCCTGGTGGCTCAGCCCGTCGAGTACCGAGGTGAGGTCGGCGACGAACTCTTTCTCCTCGCCGCCGACGTCCTAGCCGATGAGCCACGAAGCCGACCCGAGGAATGGCTGGCAGAAAAGGCGTTATGGGTCGGCGGAATCGGGGTGTATGCCGATGCGTCGAGTTCGTTCGAGTGGGTCCCTCGGGGCCAACTGCTCGACGCCTCGGACTGGGCCGTCGAGCGAACCTTTGCCGATCCGCTTGGTGCCGACGACTGCGGCACTGATTGTGTGCTGTCGGTACGTGCGTTTCTGGGCCTCGACCGGTTCACCGACCGCGCCGAACTCACCATTCCGCCCGTATCGCCAGGTGTTCGCGAGTTCGAGGTGTACCAGGAAGGAGTGATGGCCACCGTGCCCGACACCCTGCAGTGGGTGCGGGTGTACGAACCGGGAACGCCACACATCTCGCTCGACTGGATGCGGCTCGGGTTGATCTTTGACCACGCCGAGGGCCAGCCGAAGCTCAAGGCGGTGCATATCTGGGGCTGGACCCCCTGATCGGGGTTGTCCGGCCCCCTTGCCGAAAATCGTCCAAACGCACCCACCCGCGGTGCGGTCATGCGATACTCACTGGCTGATGTCCAAGCTCGAACGCCTCATGAATCTGCTGGCAGCCATGCTGCATACCGCAGTGCCGATGACCGCTGAGCAGCTGCGTCAACGTATCGAGGGGTACCCCGATGCTGGGCCGAGCTTTCGACGTGCGTTCGAGCGCGACAAAGACGATCTCCGATCTATGGGTATCCCGATTCGCGTCGAGAC